>JBDLIV010000407.1:0-2303 GCA_039714675.1 Thermodesulfobacteriota bacterium | reverse complement strand
CGATATCATGAATGTTCCTGTTGGCGACCTTTTTATAGGAGCTGTCATACCCGGATTAATCCTTGTATCTTTATATATGATTTATGTTCTTATTGTTGCAAAGCTCAAACCTGAATGGGCACCTCCCATTGACCAGGAAACCCTTGATAAAATAACCCGCAAAGAACTTTTAGTAATGGTTGCCAAAGCTCTTGTCCCTCCTTTAACTCTTATGATTGCAGTATTAGGTTCTATCTTTGCCGGCATTGCATCTCCCACTGAAGCAGCTTCAGTTGGAGCCATAGGTGCCACAGCCCTTTCTATCATACATAGAAGATTTAATTTTCAAATAGTCAAGGATGTTATGGATATGACCACCAAACTAACTTGTATGGTTTTTATCATTCTTGTTGGTGCAACTACTCTAGGCCTTGTTTTCAGGGGCCTTAACGGAGATGTGCTGGTCAGAGAATTAATTGCAGCTCTTCCCTTTGGAATGTGGGGAGTCCTCTCTATTGTAATGGGTATTATTTTTATTGCAGGTTTTTTCCTGGATTTTATTGAGATCACCTTTATTCATGTGCCTGTTCTGGCACCGATCATGATAAGTATGGGTGTAGATCCCTTGTGGCTGGCAGTCCTTATTGCCGTGAACCTGCAGACATCTTTTTTAACACCGCCATTTGGATTTTCTCTTTTCTATCTCAAAGGGGTAACACCGCCGGAAATTGCTACGACAGATATTTATAAAGGCATAATTCCCTTTGTTATTATTCAAATCATCGGGATTGCCATTATCTGCCTTTTCCCTGAAACGGTTACCTGCCTTTTATAAAAACATGGTATCAAATGTTAGAAAATTCTTTTACCATAGCTTTAATTCTGATATAACTCATCAGTGCTTGGCCCGAAATTTGCGTCTTATTATGAGAACAAGCCCATATACAAGACGAAAAAATTTTTGCAGCAATGAAATAGATGTATGAATGTTTATCCAAATAAATAGTTGAGGGAATTAACTGAAGAGATGCCTTCTAAAAAAATAACTTATTCCATTCAAATCATTGTAATCTTATCAATATTTTTCTTTGTCCTATTTAATCTCATATTTAAGTTGATTATTGATTTAAGATCAGAATCAAACAGGAAAAAAGCTGAACAAATTGAAAAAGAAAAAATAAAACACGAATTTATTGTAGATATTGATAATCAATACAATCAACTTATAAAGTTGTTCCAGGCAAAAGAGTATGATCAAGCCATTGCAATAGTTAAAGTTTTTAACAAATATGGAAAATCTGATTATAAAAACCTGCCTGAAATAAAAAAGGAAATCAGGTTGTTATCTTTAAAGAAAAAGTTGGAATTTATTCCAAAAACTAAGTTGAAGGAATTTGTGGGATTATCCAAGGATGTTGATATTGAACAAGATGATTCAACTGAAGTTTTTATCCGGACACCAAGGTATGGACAATATTTTTATACATCTGATTTTCCCATTATTCTTGAAGGGGTGGCTTTGTCTACTGCCGGTGATTTTTCTGATACTATTGAGTGGGCTAGTAATATTGATGGCAACTTGGGCAAAGGGGGAAAAAAAGCAGTCACTCTTTCCATTGGAGAACATGAGATTACTGCCATTGCTACTAATGGTATCAAAAAGGGCTCTATGACGATTAAGGTATTTATTGAAAACAAACCTGATTTCTCAAAAAAATATAATAAAAATTAATCATAAACTATGTTTGTTTTATGATTATTCCCCGACAGGTGCTATAAACAATTTTATGACACTGGTTATATTTCATATAAACAGTTAAATATCATCATTGATAAAAACACATAATTTAGCCAATGTTTTTATTTATCCTTACGAAAACCGTTATCTATCAATTCTTTAGGTTTTTTTCATACAATCTCTTCTTTGGCATATTTTTTGCTATATACATATTTAAATAACAAAAAAGTATAACAATGGAGATAAAATTATGGAAAAAACAATTCAAGCTATTAAAATTTTCCCAGGAAAATATTGTTTGAGTATTACTGTTTTTTCCATGTTTGTTTTTGTTTTATTTCAGCCCATCTCCTTTGCTCAGGATTTAGAGAATCAAACCGGGGACAACTTAATAGTCTCTACTGACATTAATAATGAACTAATGTCAATTTCATATAATGGGAATGGATTAGTGCTTGGATCTGGTATTGACTCATATATTTTAAACCTTTCCAAAATAGTTGATTTGAATTTATATTTAAACATTGGGTATGACAATCAATCTCTTGTAAAAATGAATTCAATTAAAGTAAAATCTTTTTGTTAT
>JBDLIV010000406.1:0-2304 GCA_039714675.1 Thermodesulfobacteriota bacterium | reverse complement strand
TGGCATCAAGGTGCACAAAAAGAGCTTCCTGTTCTAATCTTTCTACATGAAGGCCTTGGATGCACAAAGATGTGGAAGGAATTTCCCAAAAAGCTTTCCAGGGTGACAGGCTGCTCTGCCCTTGTTTTTTCACGATTTGGATATGGTAAATCTGATCCCTCTCCTCTGCCATGGAAAATCAATTTTATGCACGAACAGGCATTAAAAACAGTGCCTGAAATTATCAAAACAGCGCAAATCAAACAATATATACTTATTGGGCATTCAGACGGGGGCTCTATCGGGTTGATTTTTGCAGGTAGCCCCAATATCAAAGAAAGAGATGGATTAAAAGGCTTGATCACCGAAGCTGCCCATGTTTTTTGCGAACAGATTACCGTGGATTGCATCCGGCAGGCAAAAAGAAATTATGAGCACAATGATTTAAGGACAGGTCTTGAAAAATATCATGGGAATAATACTGAAAATGCTTTTCGGGGATGGAATGATGTATGGCTTAACCCGAAATTTATGTCATGGAATATTGAAAAATATTTAAATAAAATCAGAGTACCCATGCTTGCAATTCAGGGGATGGATGATCAATATGGAACAAAAAAACAGATCAGATCTTTGAAAAGTCATGTGGAAAATATTGAAACACATATGATTGATGACTGCAGGCACTCCCCACACCATGACAAGCCAAAAATTGTATTAAACCTCATGAGCCAATTTATCCACCAGATTATCACTTGCAGATAAAATAATTTTATTGATGGATAATTTTTCCATTCAAATTAATACTGCTGCATACATATTTTTTATAAGGGTTTAACAATCTGCCTGATTCTGCCTGATTGTACAGCTTCAAAAAATTCATCACCCAATATTTTGTTTTTTTCTACAACTATTTCCCAGTAATCAATGCGCTCTCTGTCTTTTTCCTTAAATGTAATAAAATCTTTTCTGTCAGGTATTTTTTCATAGGGAAGGCTTTTAACAAACTTGTCTGAAGGTGCAACTATCAACACATTATCCATATGTTTTTCACATGGCTTCCGATTCAATTTCTTATCAAACCAGCCAGGAGTTATTTTTTCATAAAAATGGGGATATAAAACAAGGCTATCACTGTCCTTTAAAAAAGGTATATCAAGATGATAATCAATAATACCGCCATCCCGAAAAACTCCTGGTATTCCATTAATATCTGAAACACCTTCCATAACAACTGGCACAGACCCGGAAGATAACAAAGCCTGCTTAAAATTTGATTGTGTCAGACCGTATATACTCATGGGAAATTGATTCATACCGGCAAAGGGAGGCAGAGCATTTATATTGCAAAAAAGTGCTCTTTCAAAAAAATATCCAAGAGTGTTACGATTGAATATATTCATCCCGGCTGCAAGCCCAAGTCCAAGCCATATCATCGGTGTAATCTCTTTTTTGAGAAAGCCTTTGCATTTATTAGACAAAAAGCTTAACCGTAAAAAAGGGTGGGTCAGGATATCATGGATGTCATTATCATCTATATATGAATCTATAATTTTTTTTGCTTCAAACAGTATATCTTTTTTAGAAGGCTTTAGATCATAATGCTGTTCAATATATTTTCTTTCAAGAATTTCAATGGCGTTAAGGGGGTCTTTCTGGCAAAAGGCAGCCATACGAAATGCACCTATTGATGTTCCGATAAGATAAAGAGGGTCTATTCTATTTTTGAATAGTGAAACCAATACCCTGTCAATTCCGGTTAATACAAGAAATTTGGCAGAACCTGAAGCACCGGCAATAACTTTTATCCGGGATATATCCAAACCCTCATCCCTGATGATCTCAATGGCTTTACGCCCTGCAAGTATGGAGATATTATCAAACATGATGCTTTATATCAGCGATTTTGCTGTTTTTATTATCTTCTTTACTAAACATACTATTCCTCCTATATTTTTCAGCCTGATAAAATACCATGTCCCTTTTAAAAAACCAATATTAAAAAAAATCATTGGGAACACAACAGGTTGATAGTTCCAAATTGCAATTGAATCCCATTGACAAAAAAGTCAATGTTTGAAATAAAACTTACAAGAAAAAACATACTCTATGTTAAGGGACCAGATTGTGACCGGGATAAATGAAATTCTTGTTTTAGTACTGCTTATAGCCTGTATATTGATCTTGCCAAGAATGTTTAAAGAAGCACCTGCTAAAGAGGTCTCTTCTTCAAAAAAATTCAAAAACCTTTCTGCAAAAATAAGATTTAGTATTGTATTGACTCTGGCCTATCCCATAGTCGCTGCTCTATACCTTAAACCGTGG
>JBDLIV010000405.1:0-2306 GCA_039714675.1 Thermodesulfobacteriota bacterium | reverse complement strand
TTGCAGCAATATTATTATCCATATATTTTGCTCAGGACAAAAATTAATTATGCCCTGAATCAGCAGCAAGAATCTGGCGCATATCTTCAATGGTCTGGAGAGCTGCTTTCTCATCAAGCTTGTTAATGGCAAAGCCTGCATGTACAATTACATAATCGCCGACTTTAGCATCTTCAATTAGCATGATGCTTGCATCCCTTACAACTCCATCCACATCAACTTTTGCCATGAAATCATTTATTTCTATAATTTTCGATGGTACGGCAAGACACATAAATTTTAATCCAAATATAATAAATATAAATTTTATATAAAAAAAGTAGTATTACATAAGAGATTTTTGAGCAATACTTATTTGAGATTTTTCATTATGAAGTTTTAAGAATGCTTCAGATTCCTTTATTAAATAACTATTGGAATTGTCGATATTTATCCTTGACATGGATAACATGGTCAATATAATAATATTTAAACTGATCTGAAAAAGTATACCATTGCTTGTTCTCACTACTGATACTCCTGCTGTTAAAAAATTATACAAGATATTTGTGACTCTTTAAACTTGAATTAAATTAAGAGTGGATCATGCCCTTTAAAAAAATAGGCGACTACTTGATTGAGCAAGAACTCTGTGATGCAAAGATACTCAGTGCAGCCATGGAACAGCAAAGCCTGCTCAGGGATAAAGGCGTATACAAACCCATTGGCCAGATCATCATTGAAAAAGGAAATTTAAAGCCTGAAGATCTAAAATTAAGCCTTCAGAGTCAGGTGGCGGATATGCTTGGCTCAATTGAGCTCTTTAAATCTCTGTCACCTGAATTAATATCAAAAATTGCCAGTATTGCCCAATGTGAGGCTTTCCCAAAAGGTGAAATAATTATACATGAGGGAGATCAGGGAGACTCTTTTTATCAAGTTATTGCAGGTTCAATCCGTGTATTTCAAATTTCTGAAGACGGCGTGGAAGTCACACTGAACACATTGGGTCCCGGGGAAGGTTTTGGAGAGATGGCATTATTAACAGGAGAGCCCCGTTCAGCTTCTGTTGATATTCAAAAACCAAGCAGCCTTTTGATAATATCAAAACAGGCCTTTGATCAATTGATTTCTGAAATACCCGGGTTTTCCCTTATGCTTTCTGAAATTCTCTCCAAGCGGTTGTCCATGGAAACTTCTAATTTTGTAAAAGCATCATCAACACAAAAAGCATATCAAAGATTTATTATAGAGCAGAGTTCAAAATTTGAAGCAAACTTGATCGGCAGGAGCAAAGCCATCAAAAAACTCCAGGACAAAATCAACAAAATTGCACAGAATGATGAACTAGTTATGATTCAAGGTGAGCCGGGAACAGAAAAATTGGATGTTGCCAGATTGATTCACTCCAGCAGCAGAAGTGATACCCCTTTTTTAAGTGTTGATGTCAAGTCAGTTAATATGGGCAGAGTTGCAAACAGGCATGAACAAAGTGATGAGATTAGTCGAGAGCTTGCCCAGGCCAGCACACTGTTCGGGCATGTAAAAGCAGCTCTCCCTTTTGCACCTGAAAGGCGGCTTGGTTTATTCCAGGTGGGTGATGAAGGTGTGGTTGTAATAGAAAATATAGAGCATCTGTCAGTGAATATTCAAAAGCACCTGGTTGAGTTTTTAAAATCTAAAAGCTTTCAGCCTCTTGGCAGCCAGAATTCTGTACATTCTTCAATCAGGCTTATGGCAACAACCTCTGTTGACCTTGAAGAGCAGGTAAAAGTCAATGGATTTAATAAACAACTGTTTGATCTTCTCAAAAACAGTCAAACCCTGATTGTTCCTCCGCTTAGAAAACGCAAGAGAGATCTTCGCCTGCTTATCAAACATCTGCTTAAGGTGTATAGTGAAAAAAGAGGCAAGCATATTGATGATATTGAAGATGATGTTTATAAAAATATAATGGCCTATGACTGGCCGGGAAATACAGATGAACTCAAAGAAGTTATAAGGCGCGCTGTTAACTTAACTTCAAAATCCAGATTGAGTTCTGAAGATATTTTGATTGGCATGGCTCCGCAGCTAACCCAGGGATTTAAATTTAATCTGTTGAAAGTGGATCTGATTGGTCGACTCTTTTCAAGCAGTTCTTTTCCCAAAGTATTTCAACTTATTGCTGCTTGCTTTTTTGCTCTGATTCTCTATCTTGGTCTTTTTGGCTCACAACAATCCGGAAACAATCTCTCCCTTGGACTTACCTGGGGATTATGGGAGCCATTAACCATTTTCAGCTGTATTCTTGCTGCCAGAATCTGGTGTGCTGTCTGCCCTGTGGG
>JBDLIV010000404.1:0-2334 GCA_039714675.1 Thermodesulfobacteriota bacterium | reverse complement strand
CTCACCTCCGGTTTCAGCATGGCTCTCTTTTGTATCAAAACTTCTGGTTTTTGTTATATCGTGAAGAAGTGCGGCAGAAGTTACAAGGTTGATATCAAGTTCAGGAAATTTGTTTTTAAGTTTTTTGCTTAAAAAATATGCAACATTTGCAACCGTGATGGAGTGGTCAATTATATGACTCATCATATTCATCTGTTCTATAAGTTCAAAACATTTTTTTTGTGATGGTATGTTCATAAGCTCCACTGGTGGCTATAGCAAATATTCAGTTAAAACTATAAAATTGTATTGAAGTTATACCTCTTACTGTTATTATAGAAAAGGATTTTTTAAAAAAGCCTGTTATAAAATTAACTGCTCTGATAAAGAGGACGCAACAGCCTGTAAAATAAAGATGAATAAATGATACCAATTAGAGACAATCAGCCATCCAACAGTCTGCCTGTTGTTACCTATATATTGATGGGTATTAATCTTCTGGTATTTTTGTTACAGATGCAGATAGGTTCTGGAGAAGAAGTCTTTTTTTACTCCTATGGCCTGGTTCCTGCAAAATATACTGTTTATGAGATGTCGAGACATTTTTCCATTGTCAATCAAATTTTTTCAATTTTCACCTATATGTTTTTGCATGGCGGTTTTCTGCATTTTCTGGGTAATATGTGGTCTTTATATATTTTTGGCGACAATGTTGAAGAGTATTTTGGACCATTAAGGTTTGCAGGGTTTTATTTACTTTGCGGCATCATCTCAGGCTTATTCCATTTTTTTATAAATCCTATATCCATGGTGCCTACTATTGGTGCAAGCGGGGCTATTGCAGGCGTTATGGGAGCATATTTTCTTTTATATCCAAAAGCGCGTATTTTAACTCTTATTCCCATAATTATTATTCCATGGTTTGTGGAAATTCCGGCTTTTATTTTTCTCGGGTTCTGGTTTTTAATTCAGTTCTTTAACGCAGCAGGTTCTGGAGCTGGTGCCGGTATTGCCTGGTGGGCACATATCGGAGGATTTATAGCAGGGTTGGTCCTGGTTAAACTTAATAAAAAAATGCCTAAAACAGGTGCTGATCAGAAAATCAGTCAATTTACCATTAAAAAGCATACTCCAAAACTTCAGATGATTGTGGCAAAAGGCAGCCCGGATAATCCAGAGAGTTCTGATCTTTTTGGGGATATTGATATTACATCCATTGAGGCAATATCCGGATCAACTAAAATGGTTACAATCCCCTGGGGATTTTACAAACCCTTATATAAAGTTAAAATTCCTGCAGGAATTAAGCATGGTACTAAATTGAGACTTGCAGGGATGGGCAAATCCATTGATGGGAAAACAAAGGGAGATATGTACCTGAGGGTCACTATTAAAAATGCTATTTAAAAAAACAGTTAAAATAATTTTCTGGGTGGTTTTATCTCTTACCATTGTTTTGCTTGTTTTATTTATCAATCTTCCCAATATAATAGAATCCCAGCTTGAAAAAAGAGTGCCTCAATTCTTAAATTCAGATGATATTGAGTTTGATATTCAACACTTTGGTTTTTTAAATACAAATATTTCGAGAATTCGAGTTTTTAAATCCATATCAATTGATTCTGTAAATATTGATTATGATATTAAAAATATGTCACCCTTTCTGAGTATTAAATCCAACGGTAAAATTGATTTTAAAGTAAAAAAAATGACAGTATCAGGATTGAATATCCAGGCAATCCTTGATGAAAACATGCAGATTAAAATTAAAGGGTTGAAACCTCCTGAAAAATCAAACAATCAGTCCAAAAAAAATGCTCTCTCTTTTCTGCAGTATCTACCCCGGAAAATAGTTCTGGAAAATAGTAAAATAGTTCTGCATTTCCAAAGTGACAAATTTGATGATGATTTGTTTATTCCATTTGATTTAATTTCTATCATCAGTGAAGACGATGGAGAGATAGTTGTCAAAGCAAAAGTTTATCCCTTTGGAGAAACAATTGCTTGTCTTATCACCTGTGATGTAAACTCAGGAATTAAATTTATACAGATCCAGGGCAGCTCTTTTGATATTGGCCATTTTGATCAATTCATATCCAAACTTACAGACAAACTTCAATTCAAAGGTGCATTTGATTTTAAGCTTGAATCATCTTCACCCAAAAAGAGATGGGACTTGGATATCTCTAAAATTGCTTTGATTAAACCCGTTGAAGTTGAAATCAAAGATATAAAAACAGATTTACTCCTTGGCAACAGGAAAATAGATGCCAAAGGCTTCATGAATATATCAAGCTCCTTAATGCTTGAAACCGGTATGCCTGAAATCGGTTTGAAATATGGGATGATTTTTGA
>JBDLIV010000403.1:0-2338 GCA_039714675.1 Thermodesulfobacteriota bacterium | reverse complement strand
TCCTGTTCTAAGGTATATACTATACTGTAAAGGTGTCCCTTTGACAGGAAAATGGGTGCCGTTCAGAGAGCTTAAAAAAGGTCGTGAAAAGAGTGGATTGTTTGTTAAGCGAACAGAAAAATCTTTAAAACAGATTGCAGACAGGTATACAAATCTGTTTAAAGATTTAATGTCTCTTTTTAATGGTGAAAAAGTAAAAAATCACTATGAGTCTGATATATCTCTGGTTCTCTACCCTCTGCCAAAACTTCCCATGCTGATCTGCTACTGGAAACCAGAGGATGATATGGAATCAGATCTTCATCTCTTTTTTGATTCTTCAGCTGATATGAATGCCAATATTGATATTGTGCATGGCATTGCATCTGGAATTGTTGTTATGCTTGAAAAAATTATCCTGAAACATGGCGTGAGTTAAAAAGAGTGAGTTTTTCTGATTTAAAAAAAGAGTATGATATTATTGTGGTTGGCGGTGGTATCACAGGCGCAGGAGTATTTTATGAAGCAGTGCATAGAGGTTGGAAAACTCTTTTGCTTGAAGCAAGGGATTTTGCCTGGGGCACGTCAAGCAGGTCTTCAAAAATGGTTCATGGAGGATTGCGCTATCTTAAGCAGGGCAAGTTTTTATTGACAAAAGAGGCTGTTAAACAGCGTGAATTGTTATTAAAGGAATATCCAGGCCTTGTAACTCCCTTAAAGTTTATTATGCCGGTGTTCGGCCATTATGGCCCTTCCATGATCTCCATGAAAGCAGGGCTTACTATTTACAGCTTGATGGCAGGGGAAAAACAGCATGAGATTTTTACAAAAGCCCAGACTATTGAGAAGATTCCGGGGATCATAAGAAAAAATCTTATCTCGGCGGTTGGATTTAAAGATGCCCAGGTGGATGATGCAAGGCTTGTTTTAAGGTTGATTAATAGAGGGAAGCTTCTCGGCGGCAAGGCTTTGAATTACACAAAAGTAGAGGGAATTAAAAGAGATCAAAAGGGAAATATTGCAGGGGTGGATGTCAGGGATGAAGAATCGGGCAAAGCATTTGAAATTCAAACCAGGGTGGTTATAAATGCCACAGGAGCCTTTGCAGAACAACTTCATCCAAGTCCTGAGAAAGGATTCCATATACGGCCGTTAAGGGGAAGTCATCTGATTTTTCCAGGCTATAAATTTCCTCTTGAGCAGGTTATAAGTTTTATTCACCCACAAGATCTCAGACCTGTTTTTTTGTTTCCATGGGAAGGTTGTATTGTTCTTGGGACAACCGATGTTGATCATGATCAGGATATAAAAGCAGAACCATTTGTTACAATGGATGAGGCAGATTATTTAATGGAAGGTTTAAAATATATCCTGCCAAATGTTAATTTCTCTTTAAAGGAGTGCATATCTTCTTTTTCAGGTGTTCGACCGGTTTTAAGCAGAAAAAACAAGCCTGCATCCAAAGAATCCAGAGAACATGTTGTATGGAAAGACAGGGGACTTATAACCGTCACAGGAGGAAAGCTTACTACTTTTCAATTGCTTGCCAAAGATGCACTAAAAGCAGCAAAATTATATCTGCCAAAATCGGTAGATTTGAACCTCAAGCAAAGACCGGAAAAACAAAATTTTGATAAAAACAGTGATAAAATATGGAATAATTTATCAAGAGATGTCCAGGAAAGATTGACAGGCCGTTATGGTCTTTCAGGATGTCAAAAAATCAGAAATTATGATGAAAAGCTTTTTCTGCCCATTAAAAAGACAAACACTCTCTGGGTGGAAATTGTTTATGCTGCTGAACATGAGAATATATGCCATCTAAGTGATCTTTTACTGCGCAGAGTCAGAATTGGATTACTTCTTTCCCATAGCGGAACAGATATTTTAGACAGGGTTGAATCACTGTGCAGACCATATTTGTCATGGGATAACATAAGATGGGAGCAGGAGAAAAAAGAATATATTAATCTTTGGAAAACCTGTTATTCTTCACCTTTAATAAAACAGGAGTTTTGATTTGCTGAAGAATGTTATTCTATCAATTGACTGCGGCACCCAGAGTCTTAGAGCCATTCTTTTTTCTCAAAAGGGTGAAATGGTTGCAAGGGTGCAAGTTGAGTATGAGCCCTATTTTTGCCGGCAGGCGGGATGGGCGGAACAGGATCCTGAACTCTACTGGGCAAGCCTTGTTAAAGCGTGTCAAAAGCTTAAGGCATCAAATCCTGAATTGTTTAAAGCCATAGCAGGAGTTGGAGTGACAACACAGCGGGCGAGCATGATAAATGTAGATGAAGATGGTATTCCTCTGCGGCCTGCAATCTTATGGCTTGATCAAAGGAAATCGGAACCTCTCTGG
>JBDLIV010000402.1:0-2377 GCA_039714675.1 Thermodesulfobacteriota bacterium | reverse complement strand
TTGCTGAATTGAAACATTGTTGTGTCATCATATGGATTATATGTAACAACCCGTTCAATTTCACTGTTTTTTTGTGCTATCCGTATAACAATTGAAGAGATATCCCTGCTTTTTTTCTTTGCAATGAGATCAATCTCAACATAATTGGCTGTAACTTCTTTTACAGTGATGGTAAAGTTTTTTCTGATAAGGGAAATATCAGACAAAAAAGCACCACCTGCACCTGATTGAAAAAATTGGGATGCATCTCCCTTCATGACCTGGTTTTCTTCAGGCCGATATATCCATAAAGATTTGCCATTGGTAATGATTTCATGAAGCTGAGGTGTTAAATATTTCCATCTCATTTTACCAGGATGGCTGAAAAATCCCTTACCAGACGCTTTTTCAGTGATATCAAGGGCTGCAAGCTTTGAAACCTGAGTAAAGTCTGCCTGAAAACTTTTACCTGAATATTTTTCTTCAATGGCAGTTAAAATATCTTCTTTAATAATATCATTGCAAAATGCGGGATTTGTTGAAAAAAAGCCTGAAAAAACAAGAAATAAAGACAATTGTATCAGAAAGTTTTTATGGAATACTGTTTTCAATTTATCTCCTTTAGCCGATTGCGGCAGTTATCGAAGAAGTTTTTTAAGATCTTTACGTTTGTCTTTGGCATAGATTCTTCGAAGTTTGGGTTTTTCTATTTTACCTGTGGGATTTCTCGGAACATCACCAAAAAAGATTTTTTTCAGTTGTTTATACCGGGGCAGCTCCTGTTGAAATTCAATGATATCACTTTCGCATAAAATACAATTGGGTTTGACACTTATAATGCCGGCGGGAATTTCTCCAAGTCTGTCATCTGGAATTCCAATAACAGCAATATCTTTAATTTTGCTGTTATGTTGGAAAAAATTTTCAATTTCATTGGGGAAGATGTTTTCTCCACCATAGATAATCATATCTTTTTTCCTGTCCACAAGCCATATAAAACCGTTTATATCATATCTGGCAATATCACCGGTGTGAAGCCATCCATCTTTTAGTGTTTTGGCAGTTGCTTCAGGGTTTTTATAATACTCCTTCATAACACCTGGACCTTTGATAATTAGCTCGCCTGACTCATTACCAAAAAGCAGGTCACCCTGTTTATCCACAATCTTTGCTTCCCAGCCAGAGCCTGGCAGACCAATGGGGCCAGGGCCTGTTTGATCAACATTCTCAAGTCCAAGATGAATACATCCCGGGCCTGTTGATTCAGTAAGACCATAGTTGGTGTCATAATCCTGTCCTGGAAAATATTTTTGCCAGGTTTCCACCAGACTTGGCGGGACTGGCTGTGCACCGGCATGCATCAGTCTCCATTGGGAAAGATTATATTTTGAAAGATCAATCTCCTTGTTCTCTATTGCAATGAGAATATCATGTGCCCATGGAACCAGAAGCCATGCAATAGTGCAATGTTCCTTGGAAACAGCATCAATTATCCACTGGGGTTTTACACCTTTGAGAAGAACAGCTTTGCCTCCCACAAGGAGACTGCCCATCCAGTGCATTTTAGCACCTGTATGATACAAAGGCGGGATACAAAGAAAGATATCTTCATGGGTCTGGCCATGATGGGCCTGTTCCACCTGACAGGCATGTTCAAGGTTTTTGTGGGTTAAAAGAACAGCTTTCGGGGTTCCGGTTGTACCACTTGTAAAATAGAGGGCAGCATCATCTTCTATATCAATATGAACATCAGGAATGGCAGTTGCTGGCTGCTCTTTAATAAATGTTTCATACTCTACTGCAAAGTCAGGGCATTGAGCTTTGGGTCCTGTAAAGATCCACAGGCGGACATGTTTATCAAGCTTGTCTTTTATCTGCTCGATTTTTTCAATAAATTCTTCACCAAAGATAAAAACCCTGGCTTCAGCTGTATTGGTACAAAGAAGTATCTTGTCAGATTCAAACCTGAAATTGAGAGGGACAGCCCAGGCACCGGTTGATAGTATCCCAAAATATATGGGGAGCCATTCAAGGCAATTGGTCATTAATTGAACAATTTTATCCCCTTTTTGAATGCCTTGTTGAGAAAGAGCATTACCAAACCGGTTGGAGGCATTGTAAAATTCTTTCCAGGTCAGAATTCTGCGCTGGTCTAAAGATGGATTCAGCTCAACAAGTGCAGTTTCGTCTTTATATATTCTGGCATTCTGTGCTAAAATCTGGGTAATAATCATTAAAACATTCTCATTGTTCACAGCCCATAACGCAAACATACTCTATGGTTAAAACAAGTATTTGGATACAAACTTGCCCATATGTTAGGCGCAAAAACTTTTGCAACCGGAGTGTACTATAGTACATGAGGATTGCAAAAGTTTGAAGCAACGAAGCAGATGGG
>JBDLIV010000401.1:0-2380 GCA_039714675.1 Thermodesulfobacteriota bacterium | reverse complement strand
TTTTATAATACACTGACTGACATACAATATGGAAAAACTCAAGATAGTGAGAACTGGATTGAAGTGATAAATTAATTGGAGATAAAATGGCAAAAAAAACGCAAATTATACCAATTGGCAAGAGAATAAGGCGGGCAAGGCTTGATAAAAAAATAACACTTGACATGATGGCTAATGAAACAGGCATGTCAAAAGAGTTTATAAAAAAAATTGAAGGTGGTGATCAACGCCCGACTGTTGGAACACTATTGCAGATTTCAAAAATACTTCACATTGATTCAAGTTTTCTGCTCAAAGAGCAGGATGATACCATTAAAGCAAGATCAAAGGCATATACCAAGCGAACTGATAACTATGCCTATACTCCTTTGACTCCAAATGCTGAAAACAAGCATCTAAAAGCCTTTAAAATTGTTGTTGAAGCAGGGAAAGGTCATGACGGCGTCGGGTTTCAACACGAGGGTGAAGAGTTTGTTTATGTGCTCACAGGTAAAGTGGAAGTTAAGGTGGGAGATAATGTCAATAAATTAAAATCTGGAGATTCCCTTCACTTTAATTCAGGGATTAAACATGATTTGGTAAACAGTGGTAAAATAGATGCAGAACTTGTTGTAGTGGTATATGCACCATAGCCTGTTGGAAAATAAGAGGAAAGAATATGTTATTTAAACTTACAAGCGAACAATTAATGATTCAAAATATGGTCAGGGAATTTTCCCGGAAAGTGATTGCTGCCACTGCTTCTGAAAGGGATAAAACCAAGGAATTTCCAGCTGAAAATTTTAAACAGATGGGAGAACTCGGCCTGATGGGCATGATGATCCCGGAAGAGTATGGAGGAGAAGCTGCTGATACTATCTCCTATGTGCTGGCATTGTCTGAGATTGCCTATTCCTGTGCATCAACATCTGTTGTAATGTCTGTCCAGAATTCAATTGTCTGTGAAACCTTTTTAAAATTTGGAACAGAAGAACAAAAACTCGAATATCTTGTTCCTTTGGCTTCCGGTGAAATAATTGGTGCATTTGGTCTTACAGAGCCTGATGCAGGTTCTGATCCTGTAAGTCAGGAGACAACAGCTGTAAAGGATGGAGATCATTATATCCTTAATGGAACCAAGCGTTTTATTACAAGTGGCAAAAATTCAGAAGTTACTCTGATAACTGCTAAAACAGATGAAAGTAAGGGTCATAAAGGAATCAGCTGTTTTGTAATTCCCAAAGGAACTCCAGGACTTATAGTTGGTCACCTGGAGGATAAAATGGGTCTGAGAGCTTCTGATACAACAGATTTAATATTGGAAAACTGTAAAATTCCTGTGGCAAATATCCTGGGTAAAGAGGGGGATGGTTTTAAAATTGCCATGTCAGGTTTGGACAGCGGGAGGATAGGTATTGCCGCCCAATCATACGGTGTTGCAATGGCTGCCTTTGACGCTGCTGTTAAATATGTAAAAAAGAGAAAACAGTTTGGCGTTGCAATCTCAAAACATCAGGCAATAAGATTCCAGATTGCTGACATGGCAACAAAAATAGAGGCTGCCAAACAATTGATTTTTTCAGCAGCATCCTTAAAAGATAGGAAAAAATCCTATACAAGAGAGGCTTCCATTGCCAAACTATTTGCATCGGAAATGGTAAATGAAGTAACAGCAAGGGCTATACAGATGCACGGCGGATACGGCTTTACAAAAGATTACAATGTTGAAAGATTTTACCGGGATGCAAGGGTTTTTACCATTTATGAAGGTACAAGTGAAATTCAGAGAATTGTTATCTCAAATCAGATTCTTAAAGACAAGAGAAAACCTTGAGTAAGCTAGTTTGTGCTGGTGGTTTGGGTTTTACACAGGGCCAAATTTCATGTTTTCATAGAGAAAAAAATAAAATTATCATTTCTTGATTTAGATCAATTCCTTGACTCGATTTTTTTGTTAAATATTAAGCTCGACAGGAAAATATTTAGCAGAAAGTTTAATAGACAGGAGAGGAAAATACGATGCACAACGGATGTTCAGGTGATCATGAATCAGGAAAACAGATTGTGGATAAGATCAGGATGATGGGATTTAACTCAAGTCCTATTGAAGCCGCTCTTGAAATAAATTGTAACAATTGTGATAATAGTTTTCAGATGGAATATATGGAATCTTCGTGCCCCTCTTGTGGCATGGTCTATGGAGTAACCCCGTGTCATTCCAATAATGCACAGTTTGTAAAGGCAGCAGGTGTAAACTATTAAAATGTCTGAATTGTCTGACATAAAAAAGCGGATGAGTGAGCTTGAAACCTTGATTCAGGAGACAAAAGACCGTCTTCCTGCTCACTCTACAAAACCACCTGTAATGTTTGAGCTTCTTGAGTATGAAGATGAATATGAT
>JBDLIV010000400.1:0-2396 GCA_039714675.1 Thermodesulfobacteriota bacterium | reverse complement strand
TTTTGACGGTTAGCGCAAGGAATCTTAGAACTTGTTGCAATGTCCATCCAGCGACCGTAAGGTAAACAGCCTGGAACGGGTTAGATATAGGCTGTAAATTTCCAAATGACATTTGTATTATTTTGACAAATTTCACCAAAATTGCAATAGTACAGCCTTTAATAATTTTGGATAATTTAATGACTTCACATAAACCAAAAATACTTGCGCCTGCCGGAGATAAGAATTCCTTTCTTGCTGCTGTTGCAGCAGGAGCAGATGCAATATATTGCGGGCTTAAAATCTTTTCTGCACGTATGGAAGCTGATAACTTCAGTATTGAAGAGCTTGCCAGGCTTACAAACCTTGCCAAAACGAAAAATATTGAAATCTATATTGCATTTAATTCCATTATAAAAGAGTCTGAAATTCAAAAAGTTTCCAACATTCTAAACAAATTGTGCAGATTTGTTGATTTTGATGCACTTATTATTCAAGATCCTGCCATGATAGATCTGGCAAGAGAGGCTGGATTTAAAAAAGAGTTTCACCTCTCCACCCTTGGCAACTGCACTTTTCCCTCGGGATTAAAGACATCAAAACAGCTGGGATTTAAAAGGGTAGTTCTGCCAAGAGAATTTACCATTGATGAGATAAAAGATATGGCACAAAAGACTCCGGATGATATGGAGCTTGAAGTTTTTATCCATGGAGCTTTGTGTTATTGTATTTCAGGGCGCTGCTACTGGAGTTCATGGTTTGGTGGAAAAAGCTCTCTTCGGGGAAGATGTGTCCAGCCCTGCAGAAGGATTTATGAACAGAAAGGCCAAAGAAAACAACATTTTTCCTGTATGGATTTTTCTGCTGATGTGCTTGCAAAAATTTTAAAACCCATCGAAAAAGTAACCACCTGGAAAATTGAAGGCCGTAAAAAAGGCCCACATTATGTTTATTACACTGTTAAAGCCTATAAAACATTGAGGGATGATCCCACAAAGAAAAAACAGGCCCTATCCTTTCTTGATTATGCCATGGGGAGAGAATCCACCCATTACAATCTTCTGTCCCAGCGGAAAATGAATCCTCTGGATCATTCATCCCAAACAGGATCAGGACTTTTTGCAGGAAGGGTTCAAAACCCTGCCTCTCCATACTTTATTACAAGAGAAGAGCTTCATGTTTCAGACCTTTTAAGAATCGGTTTTGAAGAAGACCAATTCCATAGTATTCAACGGGTAACCAGAGCCATACCCAAAAAAGGGAAATTCTATCTTAAAAAACAGTCAAAAGCCAGAATCAAAAAAGGTACACCTGTTTATATAATCGACAGAAGAGAAACTCAGCTTGCCACTGCCATAAAGACCCTTGAACAGGAACTTTCACAAATAAAAAAAACAGTAGTCAAGCCCGGTAAAAACAGATTAAAAACAACTCATTTTGAAAAAACCATAAAATCTAAAAACAGAATAGAAGAGGTCACCATTTCCAGGGGAAAACCCAAACCGCAATCTGGTGCATCATTAAAAGGAGCATGGATTTCAAGCCAGGGGTATTCTCTGCGCCCATCAATCAAAAACTGGCTGTGGCTGGACCCGCTTCTGTTTCCGGGTGAAGAGAAAATATGTTCACAATATATTGATAATGCAATAAAAAAAGGGGCAAAAAACTTTATCCTGAATGCATTCTGGCAATTGTCTCTGTTTAAAAACCCAAAACAACTGAATTTATGGGCTGGTCCATATTGTAATATCACAAACAGCACCACGTTAAATATTTTAAAACAATATGGATTTTCCGGTGCAATTGTAAGTCCGGAACTTGATCAAGATACATTTTGCTCTCTTCCTCAAAAATCTCAATTGCCGCTTGGTGTAGTCATTTATGGCAACTGGCCATTGGGTATATCAAGAATTATTTCTCAAGACCTTAAAACAAACCTTGGTTTTACAAGCCCGAAAGGTGAAATCGCATGGATTTCAAAACAGAACAGTAATTATTTTATTTTTCCAAACTGGTATCTTGATTTAACGTCCAAAAAAGAGCAGCTCAAAAATGCAGGGTTTACTCTATTTGTCAACATGTTTGAAAATGTCCCAAAAAATATAAAAATGAAAAACCGGCCAGGTCTATGGAACTGGAATCTTAAGCTTTTATGATGATCCCGAAATTGTGGTTCAAAGAGGAGCTTATGCTCAAAAATTGGGGTTGTGTAACAGCCTGTCATTGATTTGATTTTTTTATTGTGTTAAACAAAATCGTGACGGTATTAGTATAAGCAAAATATATAAAAATAATTTAATGCAGAAGAGCAATATGATTTATAAAATATTTCCTTTTTTATTGTGGTTTAGCGATTATAACAAGGAAAAATTAAGTGCTGATGTTATAGCTGGCATCACTGTAGCCATGGTATTAAT
>JBDLIV010000399.1:0-2399 GCA_039714675.1 Thermodesulfobacteriota bacterium | reverse complement strand
GTTTTATTATCACACCCCTTAATCTCATTGGAAATCTGCTCAACTCTTTTATCGCATAAATCTCTCCTGTTCTTTTTGCTGATTTCCTGCCCGAAATGATCTTCAGCAATCTCAAAATCAAGGAAGCTTGCTCTTTGAGTAATAATTCTACAAAGGCTGAGCAGCTGTTTTATACCTTCCATATCATACATATTTTTTTTATCTGCAGCCTGGAAAGGGATACCCTCTTTTTCAAACACCTTGATAAAAGTTTCACATTGTCTTGAGGTTCGATAAAGAACAGCAAAGTCTGAAAAAGCGTATTCTTTTTGATCATCAAGATCAATTTTCCCTGCATCCATTGAAAAAAATGATGTCCCGCCCACAAATTTTTCAATCATCTTGCCAATTGCAACAGCCTCTGAATATTCTGTTGCTGCCTCCCTTATAATCAACTTCTTTTTATCCTTTATATCGGAATAAATTTTTGAGATTTCCTCATTAACTTTCTCTCTATTTGACCTCACATAAATTTCAGATTTTTTTGCAATCATTTGAAAAGAGGCATCAAGTATGGTCTGTGTGGATCTATAATTTTGATTTAATCTAATTTTTTCACAGCCGGGAAAATCATCTGCAAAGTTTTTAAAATATTTATTATCCGAGCCCCTGAAGCCGTAAATGGATTGATCAGGATCTCCTATTACAACAATGTGATTATCATGGCAGAGCAGTTTTACAAGCTCATACTGGCCAAAATTCAAGTCCTGATATTCATCAATAAAAACATATAGATATTTTTCCCTGACCTTTGACAATATATTTTCACCATTGCGCAGCATATTAACCGTCATGAAAATCAGATCTTCAAAATCAGCCTTATTCTGCTCTTTACAAAGAGTTTGATATTTATGATATATCATTGTGAAATTATCTGTTTCTTTGTTTCCTGCAATTTTTCTTAGATCATCATCGGGCGATAGTAAGTTTTGTTTACATAAAGAGATCAAACCATCCATTTTTTTGATAGTTTTTATTTTGATATTTTCTCCTGGATTTTTTTTCTCCATGATTTTTTTAATAAGAGCAAATCGCAAATTATCATCGGCAATCAGAGCATTAAAGCCTTTGTATTGTTTTAATAATTTAAGGCAAAAAGAGTGAAAAGTCGCAGAGAGTACCTTTGAGTCAGATCCGGGCATATATTTTTCTATGCGATGCTCAAGTTCCTTTGCTGCCTTGTTGGTAAAGGTCAAAGCAAGTATGGAATCAGGATCAATATTTTTTTTGGAAACAAGATGGGCAATTTTTGCTGTCAGGGTGCGGGTTTTACCGGTTCCGGGACCAGCCTGAATAATCATTGCCCTGGCAGATGAATCAACAGCCCTTAGCTGCTCAGGATTAAGACCTGTTAAAAGATCTTCCGGTTTAATCTTCTTATCCTTTTTAATCACCTTTTTTGGTAAGATTGTTTTATTTTTACTCTTTTTAGTCTGCAGTTTTGCTTTTTTACCGGATTTTTTTTTGGGGGAAGGCAAATCAAACAGGAGATATTTTTCACCTTTTAAAATCTCTTTCTCTTTCCTTGAAAAAAGTTTTACTTTACCAAATTCTCCATCAAACCCAGGATCAATAGTGACATCTCCTGTCCGCATTTTCCTGACAGCCTCGGCAAGAAGTGGTACATTGGCTTTTTCAATCTCTTCAAAAGATCTGTCCAGTAATATCCCAAGTTCAGGGCCAAGTGCTTCAATGGCCTTATTATAATAACCTGTAACCTTTTTGGTTTTAGGGCCAACCTCAAAAATCTGGGAAAGAATATCAGCAAGGGGAATTATGCTTTGAAACCCGTGCCTGTTCTCAGGGTTGTATCCTTCAGGCCTTGTGGCAAGTTCCTGAACCCTGTTTAATACACCATAGGTTACTTTGCGCCCGCATTCAGGACAGATGCCGTCAATCTTTGCTGTGGTAGCAGGATTAAGACAGATATTACATTTTCTGTGGCCGTCATAATGGTATTTCCCCTGATGTGGATACATATCAAGTGTGCCCTGATATTTTTCAAGATCATTTTTTTCAAGGGCCTGCCTGATGCCGGTAAAACTTAAATCTGTATTAAACACCGAGGCATTCCGCCCGAGATATCCTGGAGAGTGGGCATCGGAACTTGAAATAAGCCTTACATCATCAAGATCTTTAATGCGCCAGTTCATAGGGGGATCCGAGGATAATCCTGTTTCAACAGCAAAAATATGTTTTTTTAATGATCCAAAACACTCCTCTATTGAATCAAAACCTGACTTTGATCCAAACATGGAAAACCATGGAGTCCAGATGTGGGCAGGCACAAAAAAACCTCTGTCATTAACTTCAAGCATAATGGAAAGCAGATCCTGTGCATCAAGCCCCAGGATAGGACG
>JBDLIV010000398.1:0-2405 GCA_039714675.1 Thermodesulfobacteriota bacterium | reverse complement strand
AAGAAACTATACAAGATTTGCTGTTATTGCCAAAGAATTTAAAGATATTGAAAAAGCAGATAAAACATCCCTTGTATTTTTAACAGGCCATAAACCAGGCTCCCTGTTTGAAGTATTGAAAATTTTCTCGGAACATAAGATTAATCTTGTTAAACTGGAATCCAGACCCATGCCTGGTAAACCATGGGAATATATGTTTTATGCAGATATTGAAGCTGATCTTGAAACAGAGAGTTTAGTGCCTGTGATGGATAAATTAAAAGAAAAAACTGAAACACTGAAAATTATCGGGCGGTATTGAAAAGAGTTTAAAACTTTATAAAGGTTGACAGGTTGTTACAGAATAGATAATTTTTCTACTATAAAAAAATCACTGTTTTGCAACAACCTGCTTAATATTATGGAAAAAAAAGACAATAACAAAATGTTCCATGACAAGATTATTCCTTTAAGAGAGAATATTGATCATATAGATTCACAGATTCTTTCTCTTCTTACACAAAGGCATGATCAGGTTTTAAAGGTTGTTAAATTAAAAAAGGAACATAATATTCCTGTATATCATCCTGCAAGGGAAGAGGATCTGATTTCAAGGCTTCGCATACAGGCGGAAAAGGCAGAGCTTGATCCTGACTTTATGGAGGATCTATACAGGATAATTCTGCGGCAATCCCGTGTGAAACAGACAGACCAGATGGAGGTCAGCTCAATTCTGCCCGGCGGCAGAGTATTGATTGTTGGAGGTTCAGGCCAGATGGGAAGCTTTTTTGCCTCTCTTTTCGAAAAATCAGGATATGAAGTCAGGATACTTGAAGAGTCTGACTGGCACAGGGCAGAAAACCTTTGTAAGGATATTGACCTTGCTCTTGTATCTGTTCCAATAGAGCGAACATGTGAAATTATAGAAAAGCTCAGTCCCTATCTTCCTTTAAATGCAGTGCTTGCTGATCTTACAAGTATCAAGGAAGAGCCAGTTAAAAAAATGCTTCATTGCCATAAGGGTCCGGTAATCGGCCTGCATCCTCTGTTTGGCCCTGATACTGTCTCCCTTGATAAACAGATTGTTGCCATAACTTCTGGAAGAGATTTTAAAGCCTGTCAGTGGGTGATTGAGCAGCTCTCTATCTGGGGCGCAGTCATTGTCAGCTCTTCAGCTGATGAACATGACGATATTATGGAAATTGTTCAGGCTTTGCGCCATTTTGCAACTTTCTGTTTTGGACAGTTTTTATATAAAAGAGATATCAAGCTTGAAAAAACTCTTGAGTTCTCAAGCCCTATTTACCGTCTGGAACTTGGCATGGTTGGAAGACTTTTTGCCCAGGACGCTTCCATGTATTCTCAAATTATTTTTGCCACAAAAGAGAGACGCAGCCTTTTAAAAGAGTATATTGCATCTTTAAAAAACCATCTTGAAATGCTTGAAAACAATGATAAACAATTGTTTGTTGAAAAATTCAATAAAATCTCTGAATGGTTCGGGCCTTTCAGTGAGCAGGCCCTGCGGGAAAGCACTTTTTTAATTGACAGGCTCATCGAAAGGTTTTAGCTAGGGTTTTTTAAAACCAAAGCCAAGGGCATTGCCTGTTTTTTTACAGGTATCTATACAATCTCCGCAATTGGTGCACTGGGCCATGCTTATTAAATCTAAATTCCTGGGGTCCAGGTCAAGGGTACAGGCTTTTTGGCAGGGAGCTGACACTTTGTCTGAAATACAGTTTCTGGATTTAAAAATAATTTTAAGTCCAAAAGGATTGAACTGCCTGACAATTGTAATAAGCACAGATTGCGGGCAGATCCAGCTGCACCACAACCGTTTGCAAAACACAAATTCAGCCAGTAAAATTACCCCAATGAACCAGACTGCACTATACAGATATTTTTGGTTGAGTAGATATTGAAAAATATTTGAATATTGAAAGGGCAGGGATACCTGGTTTAAGACCGGCAGCCTGAAAAAATTAACTGCTGCCAGTAATCCTGTAAAAAAGATCACCAATTTAACAATAATAGCATTTTTCCAAAGTTTGATATTTTTTTTTGGCCTGGCCCGGCATGCAAGCTTGTTTGTCCATTCTGACAACAGTCCAAAGGGACATATCCATGAGCAGAAAACAGTTCCCAGAAAAAAAGCAATACCTAAAACCAGTCCGGCGCTGATGAGCAGTCCAACAGGAAAATACCGGTTTTTAATTATCACCTGCAAAACAGCAAGTGGGTCTGAAAATATTAAACTGCCGATATGGATGTTTAAAAAATTCCCCCAGATAAAATTGAAACCTTTAGCGTTTAGCAGGGGAAGCAGGATAAAAAAAACAGCAGTGGCAGTCTGTATTGTTCTTCGCCAGGTATGGATATTATTATTTTTCATTTATTGGTATGATGCCCCTGTTATAACTCCGTGG
>JBDLIV010000397.1:0-2422 GCA_039714675.1 Thermodesulfobacteriota bacterium | reverse complement strand
CCATTGTGGTATTGTATAATATGCTTAACAATGGCAAGGCCGAGACCGGTACCGCCCTGTTGACGGCTTCTTGCTCTGTCAACCCTGTAAAACCGGTTGAAAATCCTGGATTGGTGTTCTCTGTTTATCCCTCTGCCCTGATCTTTGACCACAATCTCAACGGCTTCACTCTTTTTTGATACTGTTATATCGACATGACCTGCCTTGTCACTGTATTTTACAGCATTATCCAGAAGATTGACAATGGCCTGTTCCATCAGGATTGGATCAAGCATGATCATAAGATCTTTGGGGCAATCCAGATTAATTGTGATATTTTTTTCATTTATAGTATTTTGACAGGAGTTTACAGCTGCTTTAACTAAAACTTCCATGTCCTGATTTTCAAATTGAATATCCGTACCCTGCTGACGCTCAAGCCTTGATAATGATAAAAGATCATTGATCAAATCAATCATTCTGTTTACATTTTGCTCAATAATTTTTAAAAATTTTTCACGATCTTTTACACTATTTGAGGGTGACATTCCCTGGAGAGTTTCAACAAACCCCTTTATGGTGGTTAAAGGAGTTTTTAATTCATGGGATACATTGGAGGCAAAATCCTTGTGCATTGTTTCAAGTTTTTTTATTCTTGTTATATCATGGAAAATAATCAAGGTTCCCATACGTTTTTTGCTGGTATCATATAAAGCTGTGGAGTGTATATTTAAAATCAGATCACTCTTTTGTTTTATAACTATATCATCCTCAAAAGGTTGATGGGTTGTCAAAGCCTTTTCAATAAATTTTTGAAACTCAATATTTCTTGCAGCCTCAAAAATATATCTGCCTTTAAGTTTCTGTGCGGGAAAAGCAAATACTTTTGCTGCTGCATCATTAATGGTAATAATTTTCTCATTTTCATCTATGGCAATGACACCATTGAGCATACTTGTATGGACTGCTTCAAGTTCCATACTTCTTTTTTTAAGCGCCTCAATTTTTTCATCAAGATTTTCTGCCATCTGATTCATGGTGACAGCAAGTTGAGATAGTTCCTCCGTGTCCGGAACTGCAAGTCTTGCCTTGAGATTTCCCTTTGCAAACTCAAGTGCACCATCTTTCATCTCTTCAACAGGCCTGGCAATTCTCTTAGCTACATACAACCCTGCGATGGCCGCAGCAGCGATGAAAAGCAGCAGTGCGGCAAAGATATTATTTCTTATGGATTTAATTTTCTCATCAATAACAGAGACAGATATCGCAGTTCTTACAACAGCAGTTACAGAACTTCCCTGAATTACAGGCAGGGCAATATACATCATACTTTTATCAAGGGTTGAGCTGTATCTTATACTCGCACCTTTTTCTCTTTTTAAAGCCTTCCTGATTTCAGGGCGTTTCATATGGTTTTCCATGGTCTCTATATTTGCAAAAGAGTCACCTATCACTTTCCCGGAAGGGAGAACAACAGTAATCCTTGTATCTGTTTTCTTTCCGATATCCTTGCAGTATTTATCAATATAGGGAGTCTGACCATGCTGTTTTGATTTGAAAATATCATCAATACTGCTCTGCAGCAGTTTTGTTCTGATAATTAAATCTTTTTCAAATGTTTTTAATAAAAAATTTTTAAAATAGCTTGTTGAGTAGTATGAAACAAAAATCAGAGAGAGTGTAATGACAATTAAAAACAGAGGGAAAATCTGCCACAGAAGTCTCTTTTTTTTATCTGAATTTATCACTCTTTAAACCTGTACCCCACACCTCGTACAGTTTCAATGACAGAGGCATAATTTTTAAGTTTTTTTCTTAATCCTGCAATAATCACATCAATACTTCTATCTGTTACAGCATAATTTTCACCCCGGATGGCATCAACGATCTGCCCTCTTGTAAAGACCCACCCCTTTTTACCTGCAAGAAAGGAGAGGAGTTCAAATTCAGAAAAGGTCAGATCCACAACCTCACCATTAATTGAAACAATATATTTTGCAGGATCAATTACAATATTGTCTTCAAGATTTATAACGTCCCGACCAGAAATCTTGTCTCTTCTTCCTCTTCTTAAAATTGCACGGATTCTTGCAATTAATATTTTCGGACTGAAAGGCTTTAAAAGATAGTCATCAGCTCCAAGTTCAAGCCCTGTTATAATATCTGACTCTTCTCCCTTGGCCGTAAGCATGATAATGGGTATTCTCCATGTTTTTTCATCTGCTTTTAACACTTTTGTTACTTCAAGCCCGTCCATTCCCGGCAGCATAAGATCCAGTACAATGAGATCAATAGAAGTCTGTCTTGCAATTTTGACAGCCTTTTCACCTGTAAAGGCCTTCACAATTGAATATCCCTCTTTCTCAAGATTGAATTTAATCAATTCAAGGATGTCTTCCTCATCATCAACAATAAGTATGGTTTCTTTTGCCATGCTCCCCCA
>JBDLIV010000396.1:0-2424 GCA_039714675.1 Thermodesulfobacteriota bacterium | reverse complement strand
CAACGCAATCTTTGATCCCGACAACCTGTTTTTAAAATATGCTTTTATCATGGGCGGCCTTGCCTCAATATGCTTTGGTATCATTGGAACATTTGTCACAATTAAAAGGATCGGTTACCTTGCAGGAGCTATTTCCCACTGTATATTCGGAGGTATCGGACTTGCTCTTTTTCTTCAGGTAAGAGTGGGACTTATGTGGTTTGATCCAATATTGGGAGCTGTACTTGCTGCTGTTATTGCAGCTGTAATCGTAGGAGTTGTAAGTCTGCATGCAAAAGAGAGAGAAGATACCATTATAGGTACTCTTTGGGCAGTGGGCATGGCATCTGGAATCCTGCTAATTGACATGACACCGGGTTATTTCAATCTTGCATCTTATCTATTTGGTGATATCCTGTTGATTTCAGGCAGGGATCTTTTATATGTTGCATGCCTTGATGTTCTGGTGCTTGGCATCTTTATCCTGTTTTTCAACCGGTTCTTCAGTGTATGCTTTGATGATGAATTTACATCTTTAAGAGGAATCAACACCACATTTTTTTATCTTTTGCTTCTTATTTTAACGGCTCTTACAATAGTTCTTCTTGTAAGAATAGTTGGCATTGTACTGGTAATAGCTTTATTAACCATCCCGCCGGCCATAGCTTCCTTTTATGCAAAACGGTTGTGGCAGATGATGATTTATTCAATACTGATATCTCTTTTTTTCACATGGGCAGGTCTTGGGGTGAGTTATTCATTGAGCCTTTCCAGCGGACCCACCATCATTGTTTTAAGTGGTACAGCTTATCTTATTCTGCTGGTTATTCACAGGCTTCTGAGATCCTAATTTCACTGTTTTTGCCTCTTCTCTGCTTTGAATTTGGCCAAAACAGGCCTTTGCTATTTTTTATGAACCGTAAGCTGGGGAAATGGAATTTCCCACCCGTTTTCAGTACAAGCGTCCACACACCATCTCTGAATAGCTCTGGACAACCTGCTATACAAGTGTGCCATCTCTCCCTTAAAATCAGCAATAACAATAAGATCAAGGGAAGAACCGCCAGCCTGGAAAAATTCAACCCTGAGATTCAACATAGAGGTTTCATAGCCCTCTTGTTCAATCTTATCCCGGATATAACTGTCCAGAGTATCCAGAACCCTGTTTGTTGATATGGTTTGCAAATCATAGGAGATACCAAAAGGAATTTTCAATCTGAAATTTGCAGAGAGATTCAAAGGAGTCTGAGCCAGAAAATCAGCAGTTTGATATACTTTTCTGGCACCGCCTCGCTGAACCAGTTCCACTGTTTCATGGGACAAACTGGTCACGCATCCTCTGGTACCGTCTGCCAGAATCACCCAGTCATTTCTTTTACAGGGAAACCAGGGCTCAGTTTTATGAAAGGGACGGGAGACCTTATCCAATAATTTTTCAATGGGCAGTCTAAGTGTGATGTCAAGATAAGGATTTTCAACCTTAGTAAACATATTAATATTTTTTACCATCCATGGTACTCCGTGCAGGACAATTCGTTCCCCTTCCCTTACAGCACCGATATTAAGCATCAGCCGGCTCTGGTGCCAGAATTTAGGCAGGGTATGTTTGACAGCCCAGCCAAGCCCGAGAAAAAAAATTATAGTCAAAGAAAGCAGAACCCAATCCTCAAAACTGTAAAATACGAAAATAAGAACAGACAGAATCAAAACAACGATCATAATCCGAGAAAAAAGATCCATTACTCTTATGTGAAAGGGGCGGTATTTTGCATTGTATCCCGGTAGAAATTTTATCATGAATAAATAGGAGAATCGAAGAAACAAAAACAGGCCTATGCATGCTACTATAGCAATAAACAGAAAAAAACCCCGGTTCTTGAAAAAATTTTTAATGAAGGTCTGGGTGGATTCAACCAATGACTGATCCTGGGCTTCCATTGCCGCCAGTTCCAATTGAATAATTTCAACCTTATTTTGGAATTGATTTTCAATCCCCTGCCACTCGGGTATCAATTCTTTAATATTTTTTTTCAAATTTGTATCATTGGTTTTTAAAAGCAGATCCTGAAGATTTTTATTGGCTCTCTTGACAATGGGGAGTAGATCCTGAAAAGAAGATAATTCATCCTTGAGTTTTGTTTTTTCCCTGGCTTTTTCCGTTATATGTTTGAGTTCCATGATCCCGGGCTCAATAAGGGAAACTACCTCATCTTGCCAGTTAAAAGGTTTTTCTGTTTTTTCTCCTAACAAATCAACATCAACACCGGTTGCAATTCTTTCAAAATCAATATCAACATCAGCAAGAGATTTATCCAGTTTGTCTAATTCAGATTTCAGGTATAATTTTTCTGCCTGGGAAACACTTTTTACAAGCGCCATTTGTTTTTGTGAAATTCTCTCGCTCAGATTTTTTTTAAGCTCAATAATGGAATGCAGCATTTTAAG
>JBDLIV010000395.1:0-2425 GCA_039714675.1 Thermodesulfobacteriota bacterium | reverse complement strand
AATATCAAATATGCTTGACCTTTTCTTTTGTATATTATATGGTTTTCTAACCGCATATCATTCAATATGAATGATATTGTATGGAGAATATCATGATGATTAAAATACCTCAAGAAATTTTACAAAAATTTGAAACCCTGTTGGAGAGAGATAAAATTCCAACAAATAAGCATATTTTTTTCAAAAAATGGTTAAGGTATTATCTTGATTTTTGTCATAAATATAAACATCACCCTAAAAACATTGACAGTTTACCTCTTTTTATAAATAAGTTGCGGGTAAAAAAACAGTCTAAACAACAGCAGAAACAGGCATATGATTCTATTCTGATTTATTTTAAAATATTTAACATCCATCCCAACTGGTCACAAAACGAAAAAACTGGACAAGTTAGAGAAAAAATTACTCCTTTTAATCAAGCTACATCAGTTGACAATGATCCCTGGCGATCTGTTTATAAAAAACTCAGTGATGAAATAAAAGTGCGGCATTACTCTCCTAAAACGTATAAAGCATATAGTACATGGGCTGGAAAATTTCAAAATTTTGTTAATAATAAGTCTTTGGAACAATTGTCAGTTGAAGATGTTAAAAAATTTTTAACTTATCTTGCTGTGGAACAAAAGGTATCTGCATCTTCGCAGAACCAGGCATTTAATGCTCTGCTGTTCTTTTTCCGCAATATTTTAAAAAAAGAGTTTGGCAAGGTTGATGGTGTTGTGAGGGCAAAAAGAAA
Source organism: Thermodesulfobacteriota bacterium (assembly GCA_039714675.1). Classification (GTDB taxonomy): domain Bacteria; phylum Desulfobacterota; class Desulfobacteria; order Desulfobacterales; family Desulfobacteraceae; genus Desulfobacula. Next base: position 1,689 of record JBDLIV010000395.1, on the reverse strand, counting down.
ACCCTATATTCCTGTAGTTTTATCCAGAGAGGAGGTTGATCTTGTAATCTCAAAGCTTCGATATCCTTATAATCTTATGGTGAAATTACTGTATGGCTGTGGATTAAGGCTGTCTGAATGTACAAATATAAGAATTCATAATTTAAATTTTGATGCCATGATTTTAACTATTCATGACGGTAAGGGTAAAAAAGATCGTACTCTTCCTCTGCCGGCAGTTATTCTTTCTGATCTGAAAAAACAGGTTAATGTTGTTAAAAGAGTGCATTTAAATGATCTTGATGATGATTATGCCGGGGTGTTTATGTTTAATGCCATGGAAAAAAAATCAAAAAATGCAGGAAAAGAGTTTCCATGGCAGTGGCTGTTTCCGGCAAAAGAGTTGACTTATGTTGCTGAAGCCGGAGAATACAGAAGGTCACACCTGCATGACCGTCATGTTCAAAAAGCGATTAAATCTGCTGTAAATAGAGTACAGCTTACCAAGCGTGCAACAGCTCACACATTCCGGCACAGTTTTGCAAGCCATCTTCTGCAGGCAAATTATGATATACGTACCATTCAAAAGATGCTGGGGCACAGTGATGTAAGAACTACCATGATTTACACCCATACTGTTCCATCACAAACTAAAAAGGAGTTAAAAAGCCCTCTTGACTTTTAAAAGAAATAGCTTCGCTCCTTTGCTTACAACGGAGACCTGTGAAAGCAACTACTTTTTTCATAATCTAAAACAGGGTAAAAAGCAACTGTGAAAAACCATAAGGCATTTTAAAATGAAAAATCATAATTCAGACGGAACCCTTTTTATTGTTGCAACCCCTGTGGGCAATCTTGAGGACATTACATTCAGAGCTGTCAAAACTTTAAAAGAGGTTGATCTAATTGCAGCAGAAGATACAAGGCATTCAAAAAAACTTCTTTTGCACTATGACATTGAAACAAAACTTATCTCCTGCCATGAACATAATGAGGCAGATAAAACACCGGCAATTATAAATCATCTGAAAAACGGGCTTAATATTGCATTGATCAGCGATGCAGGCACCCCGACAATTTCAGACCCGGGATATAAACTTGTAACAGGTGCTGCAAAAGAGGGGATCACTGTTATTCCCATTCCCGGGTGCAATGCTGCTATTGCAGGTTTAAGTGTTGCAGGTCTTCCCACTGATTCATTTCTTTTCTTAGGTTTTCTGCCCAAAAAAAAACAGAAGCTGCAGCAGACTCTTGAGATGTTGAAAACCCAGGCTCCTACTCTTATTTTTTATGAATCGCCCAGGCGTGTTAAAAACCTGGTTACTGCCCTGTTAAATATCTTTGGTGATAGAAAAGCCTGCCTTGCAAGGGAAATTACCAAGCTCCATGAAGAGTATATCAGGGGCAGCCTTTCTGAAATCCTTGAAATCCTTGAAGAGAAAGAGAGTGTAAAAGGTGAATGCTCTCTGTTTGTCCGGGGTTGTTCCAAAGAAAAACCTATCGACCATAAAGAGTTGGAAGCTGTTATCATTGAGAGGCTTTCAATAAGTGATCTTGGGACATCAGCTTTTGCCAGAGAAATTTCAAAGGAATTTAACATATCTAAAAAGTATGTTTATGACATGATTCTCAAAATTAAAAAGGGGGACACTCCTCTTTAAAAGGATGCCCCCCTGATTCTAAAAACCCATTTTAGAGTAATTACATTTT
>JBDLIV010000394.1:0-2433 GCA_039714675.1 Thermodesulfobacteriota bacterium | reverse complement strand
GTTGGCCGGGAATTGCTTATCATTACAGGTATATGCGCTCTGGCAGCTTTTTGAATTAATTCATAACTTATCCTTGAAGATAAAACAAGGATTTTGGCTTTTGATAATTTCTTATCCATAAAGGCTTTGCCTATTGCCTTGTCAAGTGCATTGTGCCGGCCTACATCCTCTGCAAAGGAGAGTTTTTCCAGGTGGGAATCAAATATTATTGCAGCGTGTGATCCTCTGGTACTCTGATAGTAATTCTGATTTTCAGAAAGTTTGTCAATACAATCAACAACACCACTGATTTCAACTTTAAAATCATCTTTGACTGTTGTAATTTTTTGATAAAGATCCCTGACCATCTCCTTGCCGCAGATACCGCAGCTGGTCTGACTGACAAAAATTTTTCTGTCAAGAATTTCACGAATCTTCTCTTTTCTTTCAGGTTTGAGCCAGACATCAACAATATTGGGCTCAATATATTTATCATAATCTATGGTTTTAATGTCATCTGGTGAATCTGTAATTCCCTCGCCAAGGCAGAATCCTGCAGCATGAGAAATTTCATTTCCCGGAGTTCTCATAACCACAGAGTAAGGTTTTTCCTCAATACGAATCAAAAAAGGCTCTTCACCTATCAATTCAAGGGATATTGTCTCTTCACGCAGTTTGTTTTCCTGGTTCTCCTGCTGGCACCGGAGAGCCTGATAAACCGTGGTATCCTTTTTCTGACTCAATTATATATCTCCCTGACTGTAAAATTGAAGGAGATTACCCCTCCACAATGTGACTACTTATAAGCTATATTATAACTACGTGTCAAGAAAAAACAGCCTTCAAATAAAACTTGCCCCAAAACACGGACAGAGGCCTATCCACATTATTTAATATTCTCCACCGAGCCCCCTCCTCTCGTTGGGATTGTACGGGTCCAACACATCAATACGCTTGTCAGTGTAAACCTTGACAACCGTATGTCGATAATAAGAGAACCAGATTCCCACTTTATTACCTGATGGATCAAGTATATCTGCACCGATTTTGTAATAATCGTTTTCAGGGGAAGGAAATAAATTTTCAATCTTATGGTATACATCTGATTGATTATCAATCTGCATCCAGACCCTGTCATTAAATTTATAATCTTTGTGTATACCGATCACAGCATAGGGAAGATTTGAACGCCCGCTATAGTAATAATTGAAATCCGGCAGTTTTTCTCTGCCATGGAAAAATTTTTCAACATCAGGGCTGGACTTAAGCCTGCCGTATGATCCCATGCAGCCTGCCATTAAAAAAGATAGAAACAGAACAATTGCCCAATAGAATTTTTCACTTCTTTTTTGCATATCAAACCTCCTTTGAAAACTTCATCTACTTTTGGGCACAAAGTAAACTTGCACTGTTCGGGTTCTTGTAACGAACATGTTCTATATCTTTAAATCCTGCTTTTTCAAGCATATCAACTATCTCTTCTTTGGAGTAGGAGCGTCCCTGTTTTGTTCGTAAAAACATGTTCAGAGAAAAGAGTGCTGGAAATTCAGGGGCTGTCTTGTCATTGTCAAGAATAAAATCGTGGATCACGATCTCTCCACCTGGTTCAAGAGCATTAAAAACTTTTTTAATAAACATATAGCAGTCAGCACTGCTTTCTGAATGAAGAATGTGAGAAAGCCAGGCAGCATCATAATGTCCGCCTATATCATCTGTTAATAAATCACCTGCCTTAAACTCCACACGTTTTTCCATATTAAACTGTTTAACGGTTTTATCAAAAAAGGGCTTGGTTGTTGGAAAATCAAAAACCGTGGCATTCAGGTCTGGGTATTTCATACAGAACTGAATTGCATATGTGCCGGGCCCCCCGGCAAGATCTAAAAGGGATTTTTTTGAAGAAAAATCAACAACAGGAACTACATTTGGTGCATTGATCATGGCAGTATTGAACATGCCTAAAAGAAAACTTTCGCGCCTTTTTTCTTCATCTACAACATCTTTGCTGCTCTCCTTAACAGGTCCGCCTGAAATAACAGTATTACCGAGCTGGTTCCATGATACCATAAGGTGGTGATGGTGCATAATCATATTTCCCTTGTACTCTTTTGAATCAGCACAAAGAAACATCCGGCTTAAAGGCGTGTTTGAGTAAAACCCGTCAGATTTATCAAGAAGACCCATGGCACAAAGTGCATTCAAAAGGACTTTAACACCATGCACATCTGCATCAAGCTGTTCAGCCAGGACGTTGCCATCAATTTTGTTATCATCTATTCTTGTGAAGAGATCAAGCTGTACGCCTGCATGAAGAGTGCATGAATACCAGTAATTTCCTGATATTGCCATAATCTCTTTTAAGGTTATATCTTTATTATTCATACCAGGTCTCCTTTTTCAATCTAAGCTTGTAAACTTAAAATTCGATGATTATGAAGTTGATACTTTTATGGT
>JBDLIV010000393.1:0-2443 GCA_039714675.1 Thermodesulfobacteriota bacterium | reverse complement strand
CTTCGCAGCCTGGCCAGGGTTCTTGAGAATGAAAGTTTGGAAAATGAGATTCATGTTGATGAAGCTATCCGAAAAAAAGCTCTGATCCCTTTAAACCGCATGCTCAATTTTCAGGACAAATAACTCACCATAGGCAAGCTTGATTTTAAATATATCTTCTGGGTTCATTTCAAGGATACGGCAGATGAGAAGGCGTATAACACCGGCATGGGTTACAACAAGAATATTTGAGCATGGCTCTTTTTGTCCATGTGTGGTTTTATGTTTAGAACCTGATGATTTAAGGGAATTAAAAAAAGGAAAAATCCGGTCAGAGAGATCCTTAAAGCTCTCCCCATTGGCAGGCCTGAACTGATATATCTCTCTGCCCCTTTTTTCAAATTTTTCTAATCTCTTTTTTTTAATTTTATCAAAGCTTTTTCCATCCCAGTTTCCCATATTAATTTCATTAAGCCTGTTATCAATATTAATATTTTGTTTTGGGCATACCAATTGAGCAGTTTGACAACATCGTTTCAGGGAACTTGAATAAACAGCATTAAAATGGATAGAATCCAGGGCGTTATGCCATGTCTTTGCCTGGTTTTTACCAAGATCATCTAATAAAACATCGGTCTGGCCAATAAAACGTTTTGTCCCATGTCCCTCTATCCTGCCGTGGCGCAAAAGATAGATAAGAGAATCATTGTTGGAGTATAGACTTGACAGATCAGCCTGAAATCTTTTTGAGCAGGGTTTATATGAGTTGAGTAGTTTCATATAAGTCTGGAAAGAATAGATTTAACAGGTTTTTTAACAAGGTCCTCAATTCGGGCCTGTATTAATTGAGTATATTCATATCGTTTTAAAATAGTATTTCTGGCATGGGGTGTCTGTTTGATTCTTTCTTTAAAGCGCTTGTCATAATTAAATTCAAGCCTTGCGCCTTTGCAAAGTTTATCTGCAAAATAGACAATTTGAGCTTCTGTAAGGTAATCTGTTATGGGCAAAGTCAAATCCATGTGCTGGGCAACAATATCAGCAACTTTTTCAAATCCAAGGGATAAAAGCAGCTGCGCTCCCACAGCAGCATGGTTGGGCTCTTTGCGTTTGATATCATGGAGCAGCGCTCCTGCAAGAATCAGATTTATATCAAGGGTATATTCTTGGGTTTCATATTCAGATGGTTGTACTTGTACTTCTCTTGCAAGAGTGATGGCAGTTTCTGCAACCAGTTCCACATGGGCCTTAATACTCTTTTCTCCTTTAAGGTTCTCATGGATAATGGAGTGGCATTCTTTTTTATCAGGAATATCAATAGTCTGGTATCTTGTTTTCAGATCTTCATAGGCCTTTTTATTGTCTGCATCCATTAAAATGCCTTGATCATGTACCATTTGTGTTTTCTGGGAATCCTTATGAGAAAGCAACAGCTTGCCAAGATTTGAATCGGTTTTTAAATTAAGAATTTCTGGAATAAGCCAGGCAGGAATAAGAGGAGGATGTCCTGACTCTTTGTTAAATTCAGGCATGATGATATGTTCTGGATTCTTTTTAAAACGAGCTGTCAGGCTATGAATACTGCTCTCTCTTATAAGAGGAATATCCACAGGCAGCAGAAAAAAGCCGGAACTTCCAGGAGATATGTTTTTTACTCCTGTTTTTACAGAGCCAAACATTCCGGTTTTAAAATCTTTATTAAAAACATGTTTTGCCCCGTTTTGTTTAATAATAGGTTCAACCTTGTCTCGATTATGACCTGTGACCACAATAATGTCAGCAATATTGCATTTCTTAAAGAGTTTGATTGTATGCTCAAGAATTGTGAGATTCCCAAGTTTGAGCAGGGGCTTGTATTTGTGCATCCTTGTTGATAATCCAGCCGCAGGTATTACAGCTGATATTACCGAAGTTTGCCTGCTCACTTGCTGTATCTTTTTTTAATAATCTCTCCCATAATGCTTACGGCAATCTCTTCCGGAGTTTGGGCTTTAATTTTAATCCCAATGGGAGAATAAATTTTTTCAAGAATCTTTTTTGATATCCCTTTTTCTTCAAGGTTTGCATATATTTTGTCACGCTTGGTTCTGCTCCCTATCATCCCGATATATGCAGGTTTTGTTTTAAGAGCTGCATCAAGAACTGTTTGATCATGGAGATGACCCCTTGTAAGAATGACAATATATGAATTTTTATCAATTTCAAGATTGTCAAAGGCATGGGAAAAATGGCTTACCGCATGGACATCTCTTGCATGGGGGAACCTTTGATTGTTAGCAAATTCTTCTCTGTCGTCAATAATCACGGTTTGAAAATCAGTAATATGGGCAATCCTTGCCAGTTGAAATCCAACATGGCCTGCACCGAAAATATATATGCAATCCTGGGGCAGGATTGTCTCTATGATGAATTCTTCAAGACCCTGGTTGTGAATTACAGGTGATGAACTATAAAATTTATTGTC
>JBDLIV010000392.1:0-2451 GCA_039714675.1 Thermodesulfobacteriota bacterium | reverse complement strand
ATATCATAGCCTGCAGCTTTTACCACATTGATGGCATCGGGCAAAGCTTCGGGAAGTTCGGTCTGGGAACGCCTTGTAGCAAGAGAGCGCATATAAACCCGACCTGTTTCTATGGAATTCATCCTGATCCTGTCACCAAGAAGAGCGCCGCCTGTTTTCCGCCTTGACGGGTCACAGGAGACGATTGCAATATTGACATCTTTAAGATCCATTAGAATTCTGATAATCAATTCATCTGTTAAAGAAGATTTTCCAGCGCCGCCTGTTCCTGTAAGACCGATTACAGGTACATCTTTTATATCAGCCAGTTTTGAAATTTCTGATGAAATCTTTGCAAAGACTTCCTTATTGTCGGCTTTGGCTTCCTGGACTGCTGAAATAAAGTTTGCCGTAATATATTTGTTTTCAATTTTTAATTGTTCATAGGCAAGATTTTCATAATCAACCGATGGTATATCCATGGAACGTATCATATCATTAATCATGCCCTGAAGTCCCATATTGGCTCCATCTTCAGGAGAATAAATTCTTGTTACACCATAATCATGCAGCTCATCCATTTCCATTGGGATGATAACACCTCCGCCGCCGCCAAAAATTTTTATATGTGATGCATTGTTTTCCTTTAAAAGATCCACCATATATTTAAAATATTCAACATGACCACCCTGGTAACTTGATACGGCAATTCCCTGGGCGTCTTCTTCAATGGCTGCATCCACAACTTCCTTTGCCGATCTGTTATGACCAATATGGATTACTTCTGCGCCTGAATCCTGTAAAATTCTTCTCATAATGCCAATGGCTGCATCATGGCCATCAAAAAGTGAGGTTGCTGTAACGATTTTTACTGAATTTTTTGGTTTATAGACTTGTTCTTCCATATTTTTAAACTTCTCCTTTTTTTAAAATTCAACTTTTAAACCTAACAGTGCATACTTCATATATCAAAATATATGCCCAAGGATAAAATCTGTCTGAATTTTAATATAGTCGTCAATGGTGAAATTATTTTTTAAATGCCAGCGCCTGAATGCCCACATCTGACCCAGTACTGAAATATTGTGCCCCACAAGATTTACAATTTGATTGTCAAGTTTTGGGAAACTGTTTTTACCGGACAGGGATGAAAGAGCATTAATAAAAATATTTGTTATATTCAATTCATTGGTTAAAACTTTGGTTTTCCATTTTTCCGGCAGGAACTGGGTGACCTGATACATCATTAAAATATGGTCTCCCATTCTATCACAGACATAAAAATACTGACTGATAACCTGTGCAAGTTGTTTTTTGCCCATATCAGTTTTGGAAAGGGCATTTTCAACAGCTTCCTGGACTTCTTCATGGATGGTTTTACATACCAGATAAAGCAGATCCTCTTTGGAAGAGACATACTCATACAAAGAACCAATGGAAAAATTGGAAGCCTTTGCAATCATCCGGGTTGTTGTCTTGTGGTACCCGTGCTGAATAAAAAGTTTAACTGTAGAATCAATAATCTGGCGTCTTCTTTCCATTACCAGATCAGGATTTTTAATTTGTGTGGGAACTTCAGTGTCAGCAGTTGGAGTTGTGTCAGTTTTAGGCTGTTCCAAATATTCACTTCCTTTTTTTTAAATATCCTATCAATAAAACATGCTTGAACGAGCGCTCAGTCATATAAAATTTTTACATTATTTATAGATAACTTGTCAAGGACAATATGATACATTTGAACAACATCCCCTTTTGACCAATAAAACGGAATATGAACAAAATTGAACATGTTCAAAGGTATCAATATATTTGAAGTAAAAACTTATTTGCTTGACTAGATCATAGGATTTTACTAATTTTCTGTTATTGTTTTTTAATTGTAAAATGAGACCTATGAATAATGTTCAATTTTGTTTTAGTGCAATGAAGATGAAAATTATAAACGGAGATATATATTGAATATTTCGAGTATTATCATTTTCATATTCCGTGGCAATTGGGCAAAAGTGGACGTTATTCAACGGTCTCAAAATATTTAATATAAAGGAGAGGTAACATGGCAGTATTTGTAGAGGATCACCCTCTTATAAAACATAAATTGGGGTTGATGCGGAAAAAAGACATCAGTACAAAAGACTTTAGAGATCTCTCTTCTGAAGTTGCAAGGCTTTTAACCTATGAGGCTACAAAGAGCCTTGATACAGAAACAAAAGTGATTGAGGGGTGGGCTGGAAAAGTTGAGGTTGAGACAATCAAAGGGAAAAAAATTACAGTTGTTCCCATTTTAAGAGCAGGCCTTGGTATGATGGATGGTGTGTTTGACCTTATACCCTCAGCTAAGGTCAGTGTGGTGGGTTTTTACAGGAATGAAGAGACCTTAAAACCAGTACAGTATTATGTTAAAACTGCAAGTGTTATGACAGAGAGAATTGCCTTGATTCTTGACCCCATGCTTGCAACGGGAGGAACCCT
>JBDLIV010000391.1:0-2456 GCA_039714675.1 Thermodesulfobacteriota bacterium | reverse complement strand
TTAAGTCCCATGTTTTTCTCCCTCTTTTTGTTGAAACTGTTTTTAAATAATTTTCTTTAGATAAAATTTATTTTAATACATATAAAATTATATTTTTTTAAAATCCGCAACCTTTTTGGTATCACACATTAAAAAATTCTACAAAGCTTAATTTTATAAATTTCTTTTTTTATTCTTTCCTGCAGTGACAGGGCTAATGTGTATCAATTACCCGTTCCGGTGTTCTTACCTTGCGGTCGCTAATATGGAACTTGCAATACCCTGAAGGGCAAAAAGCAGATTTTAACCTGAAGGTCAAACGTAAGATTAGCTCCACGGGCCGCCAAAAACTCGGTCAGGAAAAAAAATTCGATTTTCCTGAAAAAGCGGAAAATTTCGGTTAATGGCTGAAATTGATAGGCTGGCGACCACCAGCAACCCATTGTTTCCGAAGGTAGTACGCCATTATGATACCCAGAGTGACAATTACCCAGCCCTCATAACGTCCCATGTTGACTACCAGCGCAAATGCAACCATTAAAAGTCCGGGAATGGCCAGCATAAGATAATATGTCCGTGTGTAAAAAGCAAACTTGACTGCGGCAGTGAGACTCAACAGGAAACCTACCAAGACTGAGATGGCATAAAAGGCAACAATTTTGAGTTCATTTGCCCCAAAACAAAGAGTTAAAAATACGGCCGATCCGTGAACTACAAAGATAGATCGATAGTCGGTACCATTGGGATTACTCAAGATTGCTGGCAATGCCCTGGAACGGACCAGTGTGCGCAGCATGCCACTGCCTGCAACCGCTCCGCTGGCGGCTCCTGAAAGTAATATACCAACGGAAAAGAGGGTCAGGGCCTTAGCTGTTAAGCTGCCTGGCAACAGCTTGGACCTGGTCCACAGATTGAACAGGGTGTTCTTGTGGCTTGGTTCCAATTCCAGGATACGGGTTGTGTTGGCAATATCATAGGTGACAAAGCTGGTGAAAACCAATACTGCGATTACAGTACCTACCCCCATTGCAATTCTCGCCCACCGCGGCTTGTCCTCTTCATGTGACAAACCTGCCACACTTGCTTCAAATCCGGTGAGCAGAGCAAAACCGCGGACTGCGCCAAACAGAAGAACCACAATCATTGAGAAACCTGTAAGATGAGAATGGTCGGGAATGTGAACATCATGGGCAAGAGGCATCAGCGCCTTGGCATTTGGCAGAACAGGCAGCATGACAGTGTATAGAACCAGTACCATAAAGCCAAAGGTCATGAATGCGAAGATATAACGACCTTTATCCCCCAGCCGCATGACAATGGTCACGGCTATTCCGACAATGAGTGCGAGCCCGAGGCGATCCATCAACGCCGTATAAGGACCAAGATCAACTCCAAATGAAAAACCAAGGGAAACCAGTGCCGCTACTGTTGCTGCCATTGTAATTGCATCGGTCAGTACAAAATCCTGAATTAAACTTGCTGCAGCCATCATGGCAGGCTTGACTCCCAGCATCTCATAAATAAGACCTGGGCCTCCTTCTCCTTTGTTAAAGCGAATACCAATGGCAATATATCCTAAAGAAACTGAGATTGCCACTGCAATTACAAAGAGCATTGTCGGTACAATCAGTGAATAACCCACCGTTCCCAAAGCACTTTCTATGGCGTAAAAAGGACTGGTAGCCGGGTCAGAGACAATGAGACCAATATAGGCAAAAACTGCAATCAGCAACGAGAACAGACCCATTTTCTTTGTCCTGGCGGTTGATTCAGGCTGCGGATTCTGCTTGTTATCTTTCATTGATGTTACTGTTTTTCAATTAGTTCTTTTTCCGGCACCTGAACTGTTACTACAGGGCATGGTGCCTTGGCGATCATGATCCGGTAGTTTGATCCGAAAATGATTTCGCTAATACTCGAACGTCTCTTAAAACCAATAATCATTTCATCAATCTTATGGCTAATGGCAAAATTGACAAGATCATCTCCTGGATTATTTTTTCTGACCAGGAGGTGCACCTCGTACGGGATACTTTCCTCTTCGAGGATACGTTTAAGGTTATCAAGACGTTCTTTTGCCTTCACATTCGCCACCTTGCTATCCTTGTCAAGAGAGTGTCCGACTATGGAGCTGACAACAAAGAGCTTAGCACCAAAGGCTTTGGTATGGCTAATCGCGACACGGGTGACTTTGTTTGAGGTAAAGTAGAGGTTATAGCCGAGCATAATCCTCTTTGGTGTATCCATAATATAATATCCTCCATGAAATTGAAATCACCTGTTAAGTGATTCCAGAATCATCAAACGCCATTTACATAATCTGTAAAATTCAATGGCTATACGATTGCTTTTTTTATTGCTTAAGCAATATTATTAATACAAAATATCATGTTCCCTGTATGAATAAAAGGAAATAATAATGTATATTATTCAATTATCATGAGAGATATATAAGCACAATTTATGCAGGAATTCGG
>JBDLIV010000390.1:0-2459 GCA_039714675.1 Thermodesulfobacteriota bacterium | reverse complement strand
GTCTTTAAAGGCAAGTACATTTGCAACACCAACAGAGTTGGGGAAATATTCAAACATGGGTTCATCATTGGGTGAATCACCGGAAAAAATTATGTTTTCTTTTATCTTATCAATATTTTTTTTAAATACTTCCTTGAACATGATTTTTGTCATGGAGAGTTTATCATAGTCTCCAAACCAGCCATTTACATGGATGGAGCTTATTTTTGCTGTGGCGCCTTCCTGCTCAAATATATCAACAATCTTATTAATATCTATTTGAGAAAGAGCCTGCACATCTTCTGAAAAATCTATGGCAAGATCAGCTTCCCTGTATGGCTGGTCAGCTGAGACAATGCATCCTGGAACTTTCTGCAGTACTTTGGATTTAATTGCAGCAAGTTTTTTTTTATCTGTCACCCGTTCCTTATCAGTTTTAAAATATCTTCGAATCATCTTTTTTGCATCTGTATCATAGGCAAAATAGAATGCTCCATTTTCACCTACAACCGCCTTTACAGGCCACATTCTGGCGATATGATCACACCAGCCGGCAGGTCGTCCTGTGATAGGGATGACTTTTATACCTGCTTTATCAAGGTCTTCGAGAGCCTTAAATGCACAGGCAGGAATTCTTCCCTGATTTGTGATGGTGTCATCAATATCAGTGAGCAGATATTTGATGGAAGATTTTTTATCCTGTGGAAAATCATTTACTGGTTTCATCTATTTTTCTTTTTCAATCAAACCTTTGACAAACCATCGCTGCATAAACAGCACCACAAGAATAGGAGGCAGCATGACAAGGACAGCAGCACCAAGTGCAATATTCCACTCAGGAAGATCATCAGCCTGGGGTATCAGATTTTGAAGACCGATAACAGCAGTTGTCATCTTGGGATTGGTTGTAATAAGCAGAGGCCAGAGATATTGATTATATCCATATACAAACTCAATAACCACAAGGGCTGCAATATTAGTCTTTGAAAGAGGAAACAGAATTTTTCTAAAAAATGTCATGGGAGAAGCACCGTCAATCTTTGCAGCTTCGCAAAGCTCTTCAGGCACGGTTAAAAAAAACTGCCTGAATAAAAAAGTACAGGTTGCCGAAGCAATCAGGGGAAGAATAAGCCCGGTATATGAGTCAAGCAGGCTCCAGTTTAAATTAACACTGATGTCATGACTGCTGAACCATGACACAACAGTGTTTAAGTGTAACAAATCCCATAATGCCTGAACCGGGGTTAACACATTGGCAGCCATTTCATAGGTGGGAAGAATTCTCACTTCCACTGGAAGCATCAGTGTGCAGAAAACCGATGCAAAAGCCACTACCCTGAATTTATAATCAAAATAGACAATGGAAAAAGCACCAATCATGGATATGACAATTTTGCCAAAGGTAATGCCCGATGCCATTAAAAATGAATTTAAAATCTGGGTTCCAAGATCTCCCCGTGACCATGCTTCTTTTATATTAACCATGAACTGATCCCCTGGTATGAGGGGCATTGGGACTCTGGACACATCTTCAAGTGGCAGAGTGGCTGCAATCAAAGAGTAAATAATGGGAAATCCAACAATAAAAATTCCCACGATTAAAAATGTATAGGTAAAAACATCAAGTAATGGAGTTTTTTCAACCATAATATTTATCCGCTGTATTGCACCTTTTTTTCAACAAATTTGAACTGAAAAACAGTGATCCCAATGATAAGAGTCATTAAAACCACTGACTGAGCCGCAGATGATCCGAGATTAAGTCCCACAAACCCGTCCTGATATACTTTGTAAACAAGAATATTGGTGGAGCCGCCCGGCCCCCCTTGGGTTACTGTATGAATAATTCCAAATGTTTCAAAAAAAGAGTAGATAATATTCATAACCGACAGAAAGAAAAATGTTGGAGATAAGAGTGGGAATGTAATGGTCCAGAATCTTCTGAAAGGCCCTGCACCATCAATGGCTGCTGCCTCGATCAATGATTTGGGAACTGCCTGCAAACCTGCCATGAAAAATACGAAATTATAGCTTACTTCCTTCCAGGCACTTGCCATGACAATCATTATCATGGCATCGCTCCCATACAGAACAGGATTCCAGTTAATACCCAGCCATTTTTTGATACCAATAGCAACAATTCCATATGAGGGATGAAGCAGAAAAAGCCACATAATACCGGAAATTGCAGGGGCAACTGCATAAGGCCAGATAAGCATGGTTCGTACCAATGCTTTTGCTTTTAGCGCCCTGTTTGCCATGGAGGCAATAAAAAGTCCAAGGGATATTGAAACAGCAGCAGTTGCAATACTGAATATAAAAGTAATTAAAATTGATTTTAAGTAAAGAGGATCAGTAAAAAGTTCAATATAATTATAAAACCAGACAAATTTTGATTTTCTTCCAAAGGGATCACTTAAAAGAAAAGATTGGATAATCCCCTGAACAGCAGGCCAGTAGAAAAAGGTCAGAGTGATAAG
>JBDLIV010000389.1:0-2466 GCA_039714675.1 Thermodesulfobacteriota bacterium | reverse complement strand
GAGAAGGTGGACGTACTGTTGGCGCCGGTGTTATCGGTGAAATTATAGAGTAGGTTCCAAAAGGAGTAAACAGTGGATAGAGTAAATATTGCTCTTGCCTGTACCGAGTGCAAGAGAAGGAACTATACAACAACTAAGAATAAGCGGAAAACTACCGATAAACTGGAGTTTAAGAAATATTGCAGGTTCTGTAATAAACATGTAATGCACAAAGAGACAAAGATTAAATAATAAAAAAGTTTTTTGCAGGTCAGTAGCTCCAATTGGCAGAGCTCCGGACTCCAAATCCGGCGGTTGCGGGTTCGACTCCCTCCTGACCTGCCACTTTTTTAATTTTGAGTTTTAATTTTCAAAATTCATAATTCTATATTTAGGAGTAGTATGTCACGATTACAGAAAAAAAAACCTGTAAGTGAAAAGAAAAAGGGAAAGATAGATTCAGGCAAGCAAACTGATTCAAGTGCCGGTTCGGCTCAGTCTTCAGTTGAAAAACCAGGCAAAGCCGCAGGCACAATGCAGAAAAAATCTGGTAAAAAACTGGCTGAAACTAAAACAGGAGAGCCTAATTTTTTTCAAAGGTCAGTGGAATTTTTAAAAGAAGTTAAGGTTGAATTAAAAAAAGTAACCTGGCCAACCAGGAAACAGACAACCGGGACAACCATAGTCGTGATCATTTTTGTTTTTGTTGTAGCAGCTTTCCTCGGAATTTTTGATTTTGGCCTTTCAAAGCTTGTTCAGGTTGTCCTGACATAAAACAAGGGAATTAAAATGTCTCTAAAATGGTATGTCGTACATGTATATTCAGGTCATGAGCAAAAAGTAAAATTAGCTCTGGAAGAAAAGATTCAAGCTTCTAGATATCCTGAAAAATTTGGTGAGATTCTTATTCCCACTGAAAATATTGTGGAATTGGTGAACGGGAAGAAAAAAGAATCCACACGAAAATTTTATCCTGGATATATCCTGGTAAACATGCATCTTGATAATGACACATGGCATATTGTGAACTCCACCCAGAAGGTTACAGGATTTTTGGGAGGGAAAAACAAACCAGCACCCATAAGTGATAGAGAAGCAAAAAGTATTGTTGACAAGATGCAGCAAGGAAAAGATAAGCCTCAGCCAAAATACTTTTTTGAACTTGGAGATGAGGTCAGGGTTGTTGATGGACCTTTTTCCAATTTTAATGGTACAGTGGAAGATGTCTCTCCAGACAAGGAAAAGGTAAAAGTTCTGGTAAGTATCTTTGGACGAGCAACACCAGTGGAATTGAATTTTATACAGGTTAGCAAAATATAATAATTATTAGATGTGAGAAATAGAGCGGTGAGGTATGAGTATTGAGTAGTGAGGTCTCCTCAAAACTTAAAACACAAAAACTCACAACTTAAATCTCAGGAGTTAAAAACAATGGCAAAAAAAGTAATGACACAGATAAAGCTTCAGGTTGAAGCAGGAAAAGCCAATCCATCTCCACCAATTGGGCCCGCCTTGGGTCAGCATGGTGTCAATATCATGGATTTTTGTAAGGCTTTTAATGCAAAAACTGCCAGTGATGCTGGATCAATTATTCCGGTTGTTATCACAGTTTATAAGGATAGATCCTTTAGTTTTATTACAAAGACACCACCAGCGTCCAGATTATTATTGGCTGCTGCAAAGATTGACAAGGGTTCTGGTGAGCCGAATCGTGAGAAGGTTGGAAAAGTTACCAGGGAACAGCTTGTTGAAATTGCTGAAACCAAAAAAGAAGATTTAAACGCCGCAGATATTGATGCAGCTGTAAATATTATTGCAGGAACAGCAAGAAGTATGGGTATAGAAGTAGTTTAATTTTAAGTAAAAGAGTAATAAAAAAAAGAGAGAACCTTAAAATGTCAAAGCGGAGTAAAAAACATACAGATGCAATGAAAAAGGTTGATAGACTGGCCCAATATGATCCTAAAGAAGCTTTGGAACTTACAGTTTCTTCAAGCTATGCAAAATTTGATGAAACTGTTGATGTTGCAGTAAGGCTCGGAGTTGATCCCCGTCATGCAGATCAAATGGTTCGAGGTACAGTTGTATTGCCTAATGGGCTTGGAAAAGACGTAAAAATACTTGTGTTCGCCAAGGGTGAGAAGGAAAAAGAAGCCCTTGATGCAGGCGCAGACTTTATTGCCGATGAAGACATGGTGAAAAAAATTCAAGATGGCTGGTTTGGTTTTGATAAGGCCGTTGCAACTCCTGATATGATGGGTATGGTTGGAAAGCTCGGCAGGGTGCTTGGACCACGTGGGCTTATGCCCAATGCTAAAACCGGAACAGTTACCTTTGAACTTGAAAAAGTAATAAATGAGTTAAAATCAGGAAAAATAGATTTCAGAGTTGAAAAAGCAGGTATTGTGCATGTTCCAGTTGGAAAAATTTCCTTTGGTGCAGAAAAATTAACTGAAAATGTTAAAGCTTTTCTTGATAAAATTACTG
>JBDLIV010000388.1:0-2469 GCA_039714675.1 Thermodesulfobacteriota bacterium | reverse complement strand
CCGGAATCAAAGCTTTTATCCCTGTTTCAGGAAGAATGAATATCTATAAACTCAGTGAATCTATTAATATTATTGATGACACATACAATGCAAATCCTGCTTCTGTCACTGCGGCCTTGATCACATTAAAGAGTATGAGCAAAGATAAAAAAAACATTGCTGTTCTCGGAGACATGCTCGAGCTTGGAGAAGAATCAGACAGGCTTCACTGGCAAATCGGTAAGAAAGCAGCTCTTCTTGGAATCAATAAACTGTTTGTTTTCGGCCCCCAGGGGAGACACACAATTAAAGGCGCACTGGAAAACCAGTTCCCTTCAAACAATATATACCATGGCACAAAAGATAAAATAGCTCAAAAAGTTCTGGAAAATATAAATTGCGATATCTGGCTTCTTGTCAAAGGTTCAAGAGGTATGGCAATGGAAACCATTATAAAAGGGCTTCAAGACAGATTAGCAGCCAATTTCTAAGGAGGATTATGGAAAACTTTAAGGAGAGACGCATGGTTAATGACAGAAGAAAATTCAACTACACAGCATATTCCCCGGAAAGAAGGGCAGGAGAGGACAGAAGGGCAGTTAACATGGAAAGATTCAAGCGAAAGGTGGCATAGGATTTAAAAGGATGCTTTACCAATTTTTATATCCATATCATGTTGATTTCACTTTCTTGAATATATTTCGGTATATTACCTTCCGAACTATTTATGGAGGACTGACAGCTTTTCTGATCTGTTTTATTTTTGGACCCTTTGTAATTAAAAAACTCTCCCAGATGCAGATAGGACAAATCATACAAACCGATGGGCCCCAGTCTCACATGGGTAAACAGGGCACGCCGACAATGGGCGGGATATTAATTCTTTTTGCCAGCTTTGTATCCATTGTAGTGTGGGGAAATTTGTCCAACCATTATGTAAATATTCTTCTTCTCTCTTTAATGTTGTTTGGATTCATAGGATTTATTGATGATTATCTAATGCAGGTTAAAAAAAGAAATATGGGATTTTCTGCCAAAGGTAAATTTCTTCTTCAGATATTGTCTGGCCTGATTATTAGCTATCTTATCTATAAATGCCCTGATTTTAATTCCAGACTTACCATTCCTTTTCTCAAGGATGTTGCTCCTGATATTGGTATTTTTTATATTCCTTTTGCCTGTCTTGTTATAGTGGGCACTTCCAATGCTGTAAACCTGACTGATGGTCTTGACGGCCTTGCAATCGGACCCTATATCGTTGCCAGTACGACTTACATGCTCTTTGCATATGTTGCAGGCCATATTCAAATAGCTGAATATCTTCATGTAAAACATATTGAAGCTGCCGGTGAAACAGCAGTTTTCTGTGGGATTCTGGCAGGAGCAGGCCTTGGATTTTTATGGTTTAATTCACACCCTGCACAGATTTTTATGGGTGATTCAGGTTCTATTCCCCTTGGTGCTATTCTCGGGACCATTGCTGTAATAACAAAACAGGAAATTCTTCTAGTTCTTGTGGGTGGATTGTTTGTGGTGGAAGCCCTGTCCGTTATTATTCAAGTATCATATTTTAAACTTACAAAAGGGAAGAGAATTTTCAGAATGGCGCCATTACATCACCATTTCGAGCTTAAGGGATGGCATGAATCAAAGGTGATTGTGAGGTTCTGGATAATATCCATTACTCTGGCATTAATTTCATTAAGTACCCTGAAAATAAGGTGAATTAATATGATTGAAACAGATTCTCCATATTTTCTCATAATCGGCCTTGGTACATCAGGAATTTCCATGGCTAAATTCTTACGCTCCAGGGGTAAAAATGTAATTGCCACAGATATTGATGAATCAAAAGCTGATATTGCAAAAGAATTCGATGAACTCGGCATTAAAACTCAAATTGGTTTCCACGACCAGAAAACTTTTAACCAGGCAGGAATAATGATACCAAGCCCGGGGATTCCCTTGACCAATAAATTTATAAAAACTGCTTTAAACAATGGAGTTGAGATAACAGGTGAGCTGGATATTTTCACAAGATACAATAATCTTCCCATAATTGCCATTACAGGTACCAATGGGAAAACCACAGTCACCACCCTGATAGGTAACATGCTCAAACAAAGCAGAATGAACCCTTTTGTGGGAGGTAATATCGGGACTCCTCTGGTTGAATCCCTGATGACAAAAAAAAAGGGTGAAAAAAAAGCAGAAGTCATTGTTGCTGAAATTTCAAGTTTCCAGTTGGACATTTCAAAGCAGTTTAAACCTGATGTTGGAGTATTGTTAAATATATCGGAAGATCATCTTGACCGCTATGAGAATTATGCAGATTACACAGATTCCAAATGGTCTGTTTTTAAAAATCAGAGCTCTGTAGACAAAGCTGTGATTAATCAATCCATTCAAGGTTTTGATAAAAAATCTCAAGAATTAAAATCAGATGTTATTACATTCTCTTCAAACAACCTAATAGGTACAGATAAAAGT
>JBDLIV010000387.1:0-2470 GCA_039714675.1 Thermodesulfobacteriota bacterium | reverse complement strand
AGCGTCTGGCTGTCCAGAAGGCTCTATTACAGATTCAGCAATGATTTGTTTTTGATCCTTTGCAATATCAGGCAGTGTTTCTAATTCCTGAGACCGTTTATCAGTATAGGATATTTGGTGATAATTATTTTTGTTATTGGGAAAAATATTATAGGAGAATATTATCAACATAATAATCAGTCCAAAAAGGAGCACAACCCTGCCCAAACTTAAGAAAGTGTTGGGTTTCTGATGTTGTATCCGTGAATTTAAAGTAGATCGAACATTAATAGATGGGCGGTTTTTATCTTCTTGATCAAGATTCTCTTTTTCTGCTTGTTTTAAGGCCTTTAAAATAGTACTCATTTTATTCAACCTTTCACTGATCAAGTTCTCTGGTGTTGTTTAACCTTGGCACATCATCATCTTTCTTTTCGTTAAACAATACAATTTTTGTCAGCGGTCCCACAAGCCCATCTTCAACAAGCCCATATTTTTTTTGAATCTGTTTTATTGCTTGTTTTACCTGGGTATCATAAACTGGGGACATATCAACAAGGGGAAAGCCTATTTCAGATAAAAGAAGTTTAAGAGCCATAATCGAATCTTTGGATGAGTTTTTTGCTATGACTCTATTCTTCCCGAGATTATCCTTCCAGATGATGTACATATCCCCGCTTAGATAAGGTGATAGTTCTTCAGGAACAACTTTATATTTTTTTTTACCCTCTCCCGAGGAAATAATATATTCATTGTCAAATGTAATTCCATCAAGCCAGAAAAAGCCTTTTACAGGGTCACCCGGCAATTCAAATCCGAAAATGACAGGAAAGTTGAGTTTTTCTATAAGATCCTGACTCTTTTCCAGATAAAGTATTTGCAAATTATTTTGTATAGCAGCAGTTTGGAAAAAATAAACATTGGATTTGATTTGTTGTGTTAAAGGATTCAAATGAATCATTGATTCACTGTTCCATAATGAAGCGACATAAAGAAAGGCGTTCACCCGTGTTGCACTATCTTTAATAACAGATAAAATTGTTTTGGCGTTACCCTTCTCAATAGGTGTTAAATCAGTTAAAACAGGTTTTGGAGACAGTAATTCTTTTTCAACCAGCAAAGGTTCCTTTTTTCTATTCGAATCCAAAGGTGAGGCAGTTATTGTGTACTCTTTTAGTGTTTTGACCTTACGTTCATTCATTTTTATTTTATCCCGCCTTTTCCACGGGATATCCAGGAATACAACAGAAAATATACTCAGGATAAAAATGATGGAGAATAGAGCTATTGCTGTTTTTCCCCAAGTTGAGCCAGACAGGGGTTGATTTTGAATATTTATATCCAGTTCATCAACAGCAACTTTTACACAGGAGGGGGTAACTCTATTTTGCTTCAGGCTATAAGCAACCAGAAGAGAACGGTCACATGCAATATTAATCAATCTTGGAATGCCCCGGGTAAACTTGAAAATATTCTTTTGGGCTGATCGGGAAAATAGGGTCTGTGGCTTTTTGGAAGCTACATCGATGCGGTGAGTAATATAATCAAAGGTCTCCTGTTGGGTCATGGGATGAATATGGTAGCTTAAATTTATTCTCTGTCGTAATTGACGCATTTCATGGGAATCAAGAATTTCTCTGAGTTCAGGCTGTCCTACTAAAATAATCTGCAGCAGCTTGCTACTGGTGGTTTCAAGGTTTGAAAGCAATCTGAGTTGTTCCAGTGTCTCTTTTCCAAGATTCTGTGCTTCATCAATAAGCAGGATCACAGATTTTCCCTGAGATTTTTTTTTCAATAAAAAATTGTTCAAATCTTGAGTCAGCTCTACAGAACCATTAGCCATGCTGAGAATTCCAAGCTCTTTGTGAATGGCTTTTAAAAGCTGTGTGGAATCCAGTTTTGAATTAAAAATAAATGCTGCTTCAACATCTTTGTTAAGGCCCTCAAGAAACACCCGGCACAAAGTGGTTTTACCCGTCCCGACTTCACCGGTTATCTCTACGAATCCGTCTCCCTGGGAAGTAGCATACGTCAGATGAGCCAACACCTCTTCATGGCATTTCCCTAAAAATAAAAATTCAGGATTTGGAACCAGCTTGAATGGTTTTTTTCTCAGATCGAAAAAAGTATTGTACATCTAAATTGCTCCATAATATTAGAAATAGAGGTGCCTCAAAATATTGATATCCCACATAACCTCAGGGCAGTCAAGAAATTCTAAATTTTGTTTTTACAGATAACTTTGAAACTTTGGTTATTATATTGAACAATCATGCCATCTTTAATTTTTCTGCGGACCCGTGTTTCAATCTCTCCATCCACAATAACTAATCCGTCTTTAATAATCATTTTGGCAACTCCTCCTGTTCCACATAGACCAGTTGCTTTAAGAAGTTTGTTTAGCTCAATATACTCGCTTGATATTTCAAATTCTTGATTCATTTTTAGTTTCCAGACCGCAATTATTGATAATTAAGCGGCCATCCATAAA
>JBDLIV010000386.1:0-2493 GCA_039714675.1 Thermodesulfobacteriota bacterium | reverse complement strand
CCATGGAGTCCAGATGTGGGCAGGCACAAAAAAACCTCTGTCATTAACTTCAAGCATAATGGAAAGCAGATCCTGTGCATCAAGCCCCAGGATAGGACGCCCGTCAGATTTGATATTACCGATTGCATCAAGTCTGGCATTAAATTTTTTCACACTTTTAATATCAGGAAAATATACAAGATTATGATTTTTCCTCACCCTGTCATCTTTTTTATAGATATTGCTTATTTCAGTCTGCAAAATAAAACGGACAGGATTTCGGCAATTTTCAGGAATGGTTTTATCAATTTCATCTGCAATCTCCTTTTTTAAAGAGAATAATCCAGGTTCAGTCTCTTCAAGTTTGGATTCAATTTCATCAATCCATGCAGGAAAGGTGAAATCGCCTGTTCCAATAACCTGAACACCTTTTATTTGAGCAGTATAATAGAGATTTTCAAAATCAAGATTTTTTGCCGTTGCTCTTGAATATTTTGAATGAATATGAAGATCAGCAATGAATTTCATTTTGTATTGTCCATATTTAAAAATTTAAAGAGTTGTGGGGTAGATTGCCTCATGCCTCATAACTCAAACTTCATAACTTTATAATATTTACTCTTAATTTAAAAGCCTGATTCTGATAAAGAATAATAATCACCCCAATCATTAAAAAAGAAAGGGATTGCTATGAACATTATTGAAAACAAAATTCTTGTGATGGCCAAACCGGAATCTAAAACCATAATTGAAAAATCTCTTAAAAATATTTCAGATATTACAATCTTTGAAGCAGATTCAGAAAACAAGGCCTTTGAACTTATTTACAAGCATATTTTTATTCTGGTTATTATTGATGAAACCCTGCCAAACATAGATATTTATAAAATCGGCACCATGCTGCTAAGTCATAAAGAGACCTATAACGCACCTCTGCTTATAATTACTGATACAATAAAGCCTGAAAATTTTTTAAAGGATTTTAAGAAACTACAGGTTGATTATATTCAAAAACCTTTTACTGGACAATTTATTCTTGCCAAATTAAGGATATTCTTTGAACTCTTTAAACAGAAAAATGCTGTTGATCAAAGTATTGATGAGTTAGACAAGGTTTACAAAAAAATTATTGACCAGCATGAACTTGATATGGAAAAAGAAGACTCAAAAAAAGAGCTTATAAATATTTCATCAATTGCAGCAAACCAGATGCAGCAACCCCTTCAAAATCTTCAGGGCAATATCTATCAGCTGATTCATACAAAAGGTATTTCCCAAAAAACAAAATCAAGTATTACATCCATAAAAACCTCTACAGAAAGAATTCTTCAGATTTCCAAAAAGCTCAACACCCTGCCCGGAAAGACAAATCAAGCCTTAACCAAGGCTGCTTTAGATCTGAATGCCGACAAAGCTTATAAGATTCTTTATGTTGAAAATCATGATGAAGATTTCAATATCTTTGACCAATTAATCAGAAGTGTTTTACGATGTGAATTAATCCGGGCAAAAACAATTGAGCATGGCATGGAACTCATTGCAGATTCCAGATTTGATCTGATTTTTATAACCCATATACTGCCCGATGGAGAAGGTTTTGATATGGTTGCAAAATTAGATCACCTGCACTTGGATACCCCTACTGTTTTTACTTTAAATAAAGCAAATATTCATAAGGGAGCAAAAGCCATTGCAAAAGGGGCCTTTGCTTTTTTTGCAAAGGAAGATATCTCCAGCAAAAATATTCTCTCCATTATTGATCTTACCTTGAGAAAAGCCATGCTCACAAGGGAGGTGAAAGATGCCAGAAACAGAATTGTCTTGATATCAAGGAGAGACCATCTTACCAAGCTTTTTAACCGTGCCTGCTTTGAGCAGGAAATTGAGTCTGAAACTCTCCGGGCAAAACGATATGAAACAGAGCTTTCCATCCTTATTGTTGATTTTGATAAATTCAAACAAATTAATCAAATCCATGGTTATAATACAGGAGATGTCATATTGACCACAAGTGCTGCATTAATTCAAGGTATGGTCAGAAACTCTGATATCGTCTGCAGGTATGGAGGTAAAGAATTTGGTATTATCCTGCCCAATACAGGCCTGAACGGGGCCAAAATTCTTGCTCAGAGAATAAGAAAAAGAATTGCTGATCATGAATTTGAAAAAGCGTCAAAAAAAATAAAACTCACTGTCAGCCTGGGCATTGCTTTATATGATCCAGATAGAGACACAGCCTTTGGCCTTTTGGTTAAAAAAGCTTTGAATGCATTGACATCAGCAGCAGATGAGGGCGGAAACCAAATAAGGACATTGGTATAAAAATAAAAGGATAAGATTATGCAAATATTTGATGAACAATCACAAAAAATGATAATGGATTGGGCTCAACCCTTGAAAAATCCAATAAAAATTGCATTGATTACAACAGATCATGATGAAACCAATCAATTTATCAATTTTACCAAAAAAATAGGAGATACTGCATCCAAATTAACAGTTGAATCAAAAAAA
>JBDLIV010000385.1:0-2494 GCA_039714675.1 Thermodesulfobacteriota bacterium | reverse complement strand
ATGATTGGCTATTGTTTTTCCTGTCCCGAAAAAGTGTGGGTTTTTTTTCATGTGAAGATAGGCGCCTTTTTTATATTCAAACAGGGTAAAAGGCCCGGTTCCAAGCGGTTCTTTAATAGAGTGATCCTGTAAGAATTTCAAAGGCTTTTCAGCCTTCATGGCCTCTACTGCAATTTGTTCCCACTCTTTTTTTGAAATCATGGGAGCTGTCAGAACCCGTGAGAGAAAAATGGCAGAGGGCTTTTTTAGATGAAATACAATGGTATGTTTATCAATAGCCTCAAGTTTTTTTATTGTTTTCCATTTACTGTAATATCTTGGAATTTTAAAATCAAAAAAGAATTTTTTGGTAAACAGGACATCTTCACTTGTAAATTCAGAGCCGTCAGACCACTTGGCCTTACGCAGCTTTACAGTGTATGTCAGTTTTTCTTTATCAAACACAGGCTCTTCTTTGGCAAGCCATGGAATCATTTCCAGAGTTTTGGGATCACGGGTGTATAATGGCTGATAAATCAATGATAAAATCTTTCGCGAATTGGAATCAGTTCCCAACCAAAGGTTCAAAGATTTAGGCTCTTCTGGGAGACCGATTTTTAAAAGTTTTATCTCCTCTTTTTTCTGACATGAAGACAATACTCCAAGCATTATAATGATCAGGAACATAGAAAAGAAAAATATGACTGTAGATTCCCAGTTTCTGTTTAACTGTTTTTTCTTAGTTAACATCACTTTTCTCCTTTATAATTTTACCTTCAATGAAATCCACCACCTTTGATTCAAGTTTAACATTATCAAACCGATTTATCCTTGGAATTCCTCCAGGGCTGACACAATTTATTTCAACCAGTTTATCCTCTATAATATCAATTCCTACAAAATAGAGACCATCTTTTATTAACCTCTCTTTTATAATTTCACAAATTTCTATCTCTCTTTGTGTAACCACATGCTTGAATGTTCTGGCTCCGGCATGGACATTGGTTCTAAAGTCTCCGGAAACTGATTTTCGTCCCATGGCCCCAAGGATTTCTCCGTTTAACAGCAGAATTCTGACATCTCCGTCAGTTTTGATACTTTTTAAGTATTCCTGTACCAGAATTGGGTGCCTCTCCGGATAAGGTTTGCTCGAATCTACATAATAATTGATCAGGGAAGAGATATTTTCCTGATCCTTGTTACTGACTTTGATTACGCCATGCCCCCCGTGACCTTTAAGAGGTTTGATGACCATGTCACCGCCAAAATTGTCAATAATTTTTTTTAACCTTTGAGGATCCCTTGATATATGACTCTCTGGTATAATATCAGGAAAATTCAAAGTATAAACCTTGCTGTTGCCGTTAATTTGCCCAATGGTACTATTGACCATAAAAACTTTGTCACTGACAGGCCCTAAAAATTCCATCACCTGGTAACTGATGGGCGGATTTTTTCTTAGAAAAAGGACATCCATATCAGTAATGGTCTCAAAAATAAGTCCATCTTTATTTAGACACTCAATTATTTTTTCCCAGTACTTTTCCATGGTAAGACCACGCTCAACTGAAATATTGCGCATTCTTGCCACTACGTGATTGTCGCGGATATATAGATCATGGGGCTGGAGAAAAAATACTGTATGATCTCTTTCATTGCACTCATACATAAGATGACTTGTTGTCTCCCATGCAGGATCAATTTTCTTTAGTTCATCCATTAAAAATGCAATTTTCATCTAAATCACCCTCTCTTTTGATCATGAACGCAGCAAGCAAAATTATCAGACAGCTCAAGAAGTCTAATTATTATGATAATATCGCCTTTATGTCAAATTTAATTTAGCAAATTTATTAATGTCTAACCCCAAAATTTTCTTTTCAGGCTTAGTCGTTTAAATAAAAGAAAATTTTCAAAAAATCATCTACATATTCAATATATCCGACAAAAATACAAAAGGTTGACAAAATTTTGATTTTACTCTTGTCTAAGGGTTTTCAGGCATATAAAATAGCGATTTAGTTATACAAGTGGCTCTTGGCAAAATATATTTTGTATGTGATTTTAATCTGATTAAGTTGAAATTCTGATGACTATTTTGAACCTCCAACAGGAGACTTTTTATGAAACATGCAGTGCTGATAAACAATTCTCATATTGAGAATTTCAGCGTCAGGAACATTGGTTCCTATCTTAAATCCAAAGGATTCAAAATTTCCACTGTCCATTATGAAGGCAGAAAGGATGATGTATTTAACCTGCTGCCTGAGCAAAGCCTTCGAATTCTGGCTGACTACTGCAAAGAGTGTGACCTTGTCGGTATTACTCTTTTAACTACGCATTTGTTGAGCCGTTCCATCCAGATCACAAAGTTTCTTCAACAAAATATCAAGGCAAAAATTATCTGGGGCGGTGTACCTGTTATCTGTGATCCTGAATATTACCTGCAATTTGCAGACTATGTATGTGCAGGAGAGGGAGAACTTCTCATGGCCCAACTTATGGATGGAAAACC
>JBDLIV010000384.1:0-2506 GCA_039714675.1 Thermodesulfobacteriota bacterium | reverse complement strand
AAAATCTCCATTACATCAAAAAAGCCCCAGACAACCAGGGATAGAATACTTGGTATTGTCAACACAGCGTCATCCCAGATCATTTTTATTGATACTCCGGGAATTCATAAAGGAACAAACCTTTTAAACAGAAGAATTGTTGACCAGGCAATGATGGCTCTCGAAGATGTAGATATCATCCTTTTTATGGTTGATGCTGTAAATAGAAATTTTTCAGCTGAAAAATTAATAATATCCCAATTAAATAAAACAAAAAAACAAGTTGTTCTTGCATTGAACAAGATCGACCTGACAAAAAAGGCTCAAATTTACACTCTTGTTGAAGAGTTCCAAAAAATGTATGATTTCAAGGCAATTATCCCGATTTCAGCCAAAAAAGATATTCAAACAAAAAATCTTCTTAAAGAAGTTGAGATTTTACTGCCTACAGGTCATAGACTATTCCCTGAAGAGACATTTACTGATGTATCTGAAAAATTTATGGTTAAAGAGATAATACGGGAAAAAGTTTTTCGATTGACCGGGATGGAAATTCCCTATTCAAGTGCGGTGACTGTGGACTCATTTGCAGTGGAAAAAAAACTCATTGTAATACATGCCAGCATACATGTTGTCAGAGATTCTCAGAAAGGTATTATCATAGGGAAAAAAGGTTCCATGCTGTCAAAAATAGGTTCTAGAGCCAGAAAGGACATTGAGCAGATGACAGGGCAGAAAGTCTTGCTGAAGCTTTTTGTAAAAGTTACAAAAAACTGGATTGACAATGGAAGAGTGTTGAGTGAATTTGGCTACTAGGGCCCCTTAAATCCATGAACGATTATTTAATCCCTCCAGATGAAACATTTATAAAAAAAGAGAGGGATAAAGCAAGAAAACTGCGGACAAGTCAATGGTGGAAACGAAAACGCTCTTCAGGCATTTGCCACTATTGTAACAACAATTTCTCACCTAATGAGCTCACCATGGATCATATTATTCCCCTTTCCCGGGGAGGAAAATCTCAAAAATTTAATCTTGTGCCATGTTGCAAAGAGTGTAATACAAAAAAGAAGCAGCTTTTACCCTTTGAGTGGGAAGAGTATATGACTTTCCTTAAAAAATAGACAACCAGGCAATATTTTTCTCCTGCCCGGCTGTTATTTTTAAACTTTAAATTTACTTTTTATAGCAGAGCCTGTGAATAGTTTGCGCATGCCATTCTCCTCGACCGGAAAATGTTGGCTGGCCTAACTCAACCAAATGGACTGCAATTTGATCAAATGTAGCACCCTCTTCTCTCATGGTGTAAATAATTTTCATGATAGCTTCGCGACCAAGAAGCTTACTATTGGTTGAAGCAGTTTCAGCACTCTTATTTGCAACTATTTTTCTTTTTCTTCTAATCAGTGGTTTTGCAGGATTAATATTTTTAACAGGAGATTTACTGGATATTTTACTGGGCACAGGAGTATCAGGTTTTGATTTTGGAGAAGTTACATAATTGTTTTCAAAAATTGTTTTGGCAGTTTTTTTTTTTTCAGGTGCTCTCTCCTGCAAAGGAGCGATATTAAGATGATTTAAAATTCTTTCAACAGCATTGACTTGGCGTTCTAACATATTAGCAGATTTTTCCTGAGCTTTGACCATATAATCCTGATTTTTTGCCAGGGTTTCAATATGGCTGATCAAGATTTCAACGGTTTCAGTCAGCATAGATGTAACAAGATTTTCATCTGCAGAAGGCTGATTTCCACCCTGGGGCTGAGCTGATGGCCTTTTCATCTGCTGATGTCTGCTATTTTGATGACCTCCATGGGAGTGAAATCTTGGATTGGTATAATGATAAGAATTATCATAACTTTTGCGCGTTCTCTGGGGACGTTGTTTTTCAGCCTGACCATTACGCAGGTTTTGTAAAAAATCGTTCATTTAATTAATATCCTCTTTAGAGTATTTAATATTATCAAACCTGGATCTTCCAAATTTGACAAAAAACATATCTGTTTTTACCATGGATTTTAAAGAAAGCCTTGGAAGCAATCTTTACCTATTCTCCTTTATTTTCAGGTTTTTGTCAAGTTTTAATTTTCTCTTTTCATTGAAGATGAAATTGCAATAAACATACCATTACAAGCGAAATTCTAAAACCCCCTGTTTTAAAGTGTTTTATAAAACAACTTGCATAATGCCGGTTGTAAAACTCTTCTTTTATAACCTTTTTTCACAATTATATTACATTTTTTGCATAATATTAATACATTTATTGTCCAGTCACCTCTTAACAATTTGATAATTGATACCAAAATATATATTTTTTGACGCTTTAATTATTTGAAACATTATTATCTTTATGGTAATTTGTGCAAAGAAACTTGAAAAGAGTAAAAAAATAGAAAGGTATATAAACAGTGATTGAGAATAAAAAATATAAAACAAATTATCAGATTGAAAATCCAGAAATCGTAAAAACCGATCTCCTTGAACCTATTCCATATGCTTACAAATCCAAACGCAGCATTGATATAAT
>JBDLIV010000383.1:0-2524 GCA_039714675.1 Thermodesulfobacteriota bacterium | reverse complement strand
GCCATTAAAAGCATGACAAGGGATGATGCCACATAGGAAATCATTACACCTGTTAAAAGCATTCTGTTGGATTTAACATGATGGGATTTACTGTTAAGGCTGTAAACAAGAAAAATAACAACAGCAGCACCAATAAATCCTGAAATGGGATATGCTATGATTCCTATTGTATGATAAAATCCAAACAAAATATTTATACACACCCCAAGGGAAGCTCCGCCTGAAATACCAAGGGTATATGGTTCCACAAGAGGATTTCGAAACATGCCCTGAAGAAGAGTCCCGGCTAAGCTTAAAGCACCTCCTATGGCAAATCCCAGAATAATTCTCGGCAGACGAATCTTTAAAATAATAGTATGCTCCATACTCTCCTGGCCGGAAAAAAAAATTCCGGGTATATCTTTTAAAGGGATGCCTGCACTCCCTGTACACAGCGCCAGAAGAGTTACTAAAATCAATATGACAATAAGAGTAATCAGGGTAATGGACCACTGTTTTATTTTTTTTTGACGCATGTCTTACTCAAATTTTAGAGTTGAAATCAATATCAGGATGTATTAAAGCTGCCACCTCTTGTAACCCTTTTGCAAAGGTAACAGGAGTGGGACTGCAGATAAATTCAGGGTCAAGGATATAAATCTGTTTTTTTCTCACAGCATTTAAAAATTTGAATTGCATCCATCTCAGTTTTTCAGTCTCTCCTGCTTTTTTACTGGTTCCCATGGTTGCAATCAAAATGATATCAGGGTTTTCCATGAGAACTTTTTCCCTGGAGTATACACCTGATTTTTCATTTTCAGCAATATTGATTCCACCTCCATATTTAATATACTCATTTATGAAAGTATCTTTATTGGCAGAGTGGAGAGGCTTCATGCCAATCTGGATAAAAACTTTTTTTCTTGTCTCAAAATCATCTGTCAACACATCAGCAGTTTTACTCCTGACATTTTCAACCTCTTTGACAGCATTTTGAATGATTTTGTCTGCAATTGATGCAGCCCCAAGCACTTTTCCTATTTTCATAGTTATATCACACATTTGAACAAAGGTTTTGGGATTCTCTATTTTAATTACTTTAATTTTTTGATTGCGCAAAATTGTTATCTGTTTATCCCTTGTAAGAGAACTTGCAATAACAATATCAGGCTGCAGGCTTATGATCTTTTCAACGTTCATCTGTGTCACAGAACCGATTTTCTCTTTAAATTGTGCTGCTGCAGGAACATTGCAGTAGGTTGTATTGGCAATAAGCAGATCCTGGGCATTTAAAAGATATATGGTTTCAGTTATAGCAGGTGACAGAGAGATAACTCTTTTTGGCATAAGAGTATCTGCTCCTGCAATGCAGCATACTGCCTGTAATACAAACAG
The DNA here is from genome assembly GCA_039714675.1 of Thermodesulfobacteriota bacterium. Classification (GTDB taxonomy): domain Bacteria; phylum Desulfobacterota; class Desulfobacteria; order Desulfobacterales; family Desulfobacteraceae; genus Desulfobacula. The sequence goes on along the minus strand of JBDLIV010000383.1, from coordinate 1,150 downwards.
GCATAAAAAACAAACCTGAACAGACAGACTCTTTTTCAGATGATAAAAATCAAATTTCATATCAAATCCAGTTACTGATTTATTGCGGTATAATATCAATGGCATCTTGAATATGGTTAACAAATATATCAATAATTTTTCTATTAAAACCAATTCCTTTTTTCTCTATTTTAACAAAAATATTTTTTTCATTAAAAGCATTCTGCCAGGAATCTTCATCTCCTGTTAAATCCTTTTTAAGGTGCATTCCAGCCACAAGCATCAATGGCAGTAAAAGAACCTGTTTAACACCGGTTTTAACAATTTTTTCAATAAAAAGTTCTCTGGAGGGTTCTTTGGCAATTACGCCAACATGAACATCAGGACCATAATTTTGCTGTAAAACAGTTTCCAAAGCTGGATATGAAGCCCATGCCGGATGATCAGTCCCATGCCCCACAAGGATAACAGCTTCATTTTGCTGCAGATATTCATCCACGGACAGAGCAAAACTCACTGCTTTATAATCATCATGGGAAGTTAGAAGAGGCAGGCCAATACTGGTTCGTATTTTACATTTTTTTATGTCATCAACAAGTCTGTAAAATTCATGACCGCAGACAAGATGCATGGACTGGACAACAGCCCATTTATGACCTTTATCATACAACTCTTTTAATATAGTGTCTGGATGCTTTATACTTATATTTGATCTCTTTTTTAATTTATCTCTTACAATCCTTGATGTATAAGCCCACACCACCTCATGGTCAGCAAATCTTTTCTTTATAATATTATCCATGAAAGAGTAGGTTTCAAGAGCTTTTGAGTTTGTTCCAAAGGCCGTTAAAACAATGGGTGGTTTCATGATTGAATCTCCTCCTGGATTTCAAAAGTAAAAAACAGCTGTTTAAATTTTTGCATATCAGTTGTTATAAATCCCTGTGATAAATACCATTTAAAACAGCATTTAAAGCTATTTTAATAACATGGGGCAACTCATTTGACTGTTGTTTAATTATCTGTTTTTTCTCTTCCATCTTGCCATTACTAATCTCCAGGGCCATTGAATCTGCAAGTTTTTCAAATGCTGAAATATCTTTGATCAGCCCTTTTTCATAATCATCACTTAAAGAGAGCGCCATTTCAATGAATCCTGCATATTTTGGGT
>JBDLIV010000382.1:0-2528 GCA_039714675.1 Thermodesulfobacteriota bacterium | reverse complement strand
AAAAGTATTGAAAATTTAAGGAGAGTTTAAAAATGTACGCAGTTATCAGAACCGGAGGAAAACAGTACAAGGTTCATGAAGACCAGATCCTGAAGGTTGAAAAACTCGAAGGTTCCGAAGGTTCTCAGATTGAATTTGATGATGTCCTCATGTATTCAGATGGTGAAACCATCACCCTTGGTGACCCGAAAGTTGAAAATGCTTCAGTTAAAGCCCACATCCTTGATCAGGCAAAAGGCAAAAAAACTCTGGTCTTCAAGTACAAACGCCGCAAAGGCTTTAGAAGAATGAAAGGCCACAGACAGTTTTATACTGAAATAAAAATAGATTCCATAGCAGTCTAACCGCCACAGGCGGTTTGGATTGAGGAGCTACCACAATAGAATCTAAAAGAGTTATAAAATTTAAATTGGCTCTTTTATATAAAAAATATTAAGGAGAAATCTAATGTCACATAAAAAAGCAGCCGGCAGCACAAAAAACGGTCGCGATTCCAATGCTCAGCGCAGAGGCGTGAAAAGATTTGGCGGAGAGAATGTTGTTGCAGGCAATATTCTTGTAAGACAGGTTGGAACCAAAATTCATCCAGGCAACAATGTTGGAATGGGTAAAGATTTTACCCTTTTCTCCAAGATTGACGGTGTTGTTACTTTTGAAAGAAAAGGCCGCGACAGAAAAAAAGTCAGTGTTTATGAAGCGTGAAGTTTGTAGATGAAGCAATTATCACTGTCAAATCCGGTGATGGCGGCCGCGGATGCACAAGTTTCCGGCGGGAACGCTATATTGAAAAAGGTGGACCTGACGGTGGAGACGGCGGCGATGGCGGTCATATTATTCTGAAGATTGATCAGAGTAAACGCACCCTTTACGATTATCGTCGCCAGAAATTGCTTAAAGCCAAGGATGGCGCTCCCGGCCTTGGCAGACAGAAACATGGCAAAAACGGCTCAGACTGTACTATTACCCTTCCTCCCGGAACCATTGTTTCCAACCTGGATACCAGTGAAATAATAGCTGATTTAACCAAAATTGAAGATGAATTTATTCTTGCCCGTGGCGGCAAAGGCGGCAGGGGTAATAAAAGATTTGCAACATCCACCAACCGGGCACCAAGATATTCCCAGCCAGGTATTCCAGGCATTGAACTAAAACTAAAACTTGAGCTAAAACTCCTTGCCGATGTAGGGCTTGTGGGTCTGCCCAATGCAGGCAAATCAACACTGATCTCAAGCATATCAGCAGCCAGGCCCAAAATAGCTGACTACCCCTTTACAACACTAACCCCCATACTTGGAATGGTGGATCCCCCCTTTGGAGAACCCTTTGCAGTTGCAGATATCCCAGGGCTTATTGAAGGAGCCCACGAAGGTGTTGGCCTTGGCATCAACTTTTTAAAACATATTGAAAGAACCGGCATCCTGGTTCATTTAATTGATATTTCCCAGATTGATCCTGATTCTCCCCTTGACTCTTTTAATCTGATCAACAAAGAGTTATCCAAATACAGCAAAACCCTGGCACAAAAAACCCAGATTGTTGTTCTTAATAAAATTGATTTATCAGACACTTCAGAAAAGATCAAAGCTTTTAAAAACTCCCTAAAGGATTTTCAAATATTGGTTCTGTCAGCAGTAACCGGCAAAGGCACGAAAGAACTTATCAAAGTTTTATCTTCAACGCTTTCAGAGGAATAAAAATGAATATAGGGCTTTTTGGAGGGACTTTTAACCCTTTTCATAATGGCCATCTTGGAATCATAGATCACGTCAAAAAGCAGTATGGACTTGAAAAAATATTTTTCATCCCTTCTGCAACACCTCCACACAAACCTGACATCAATCTGGCCTGTGCAAATGACAGATATAACATGGTGAAAACAAGCCTTGAAAACTTTGATGATTTTTTTATATCAGATAAAGAGCTAACAAGAGAAGGTCCTTCATTTACCATTGATACTATTAATGAATTTAAAGATGAACATGACAATAGTACTCGTTTTTATCTTTTAATGGGATCTGATGCTTTTTTAGATATAACAACATGGAAACTCAAAGATAAAATCTTTAAAATAGTTCCGATTATTATCATGCTCCGGGGATTTTGGCAAAATTATAACACAATTGCCTCTTTTATTGACGAAAACATATCAAAAGAGTACATCTTTAATAAAAAGAAAAGTGGTTTTTACCATAAGACAAAACAGGAAATACTACTTTGCAGTGTGCCAAAAATTGATATCTCATCAACCATGATCCGCAAACTGGTAAAAGAGAGAAAACCCATAAAAGACCTTGTACCGGCAAATGTTGAAAAAATTATTACAAAAAAGGAGTTGTACAAATGAGTGAGCCAATATCAGACGATCTTAAAAAATTTCTTATTCCTGCATTTAAGAGAAAGGTGAAATCTATTACAGCCGTTAATGTAAGCCAACTCTCATCTTATACTGACACACTTATAATTATTGAATGCAACTCCCTGCGCCAGGTAAACTCAACAGCTGAATATTTAATTAAAGAATTAAAAAA
>JBDLIV010000381.1:0-2530 GCA_039714675.1 Thermodesulfobacteriota bacterium | reverse complement strand
CTTGGCTGCTGTGCTCTCGGACCGGTTGTGGAAGTTAATGGCAAGGTTCATGGTAAGATGACACCTGTTAAAACATCAGAAGCTTTAAAATTATATGAGTAGGGGAAAATTATGGCGCGGTTAAATACGCCTGGAGAGTTATCAGACTTCAGACAGGAAATATTATCAAAAAGAGATCCTGACAATCCTTGTATTTCAATATGTGCAGGAGCCGGTTGTGTTGCTTCGGGTGCAGATGAAGTTATAAAAGCTTTTCAAGAGGAAATTGAAAAACAGGATTTAGCAGCAAAAGTAGATACAAAGGGAACCGGATGTCCGGGATTCTGCGAGCAGGGTCCCATTGTTGTGATTTATCCGGAGGAAATCTGTTATGTCCAGGTGCAGGCAAAAGATGTTGAGCAGATTGTTGCTGAAACCATAAAAGAGAACAAGGTTATTGACCGTCTGCTTTTTGAAGATCCGACCACAGGTGAAAAAGCTGTTAAAGAGTCTGATATCACTTTTTATAAGAGCCAGGAGAGAACAGTTCTGTGTAATAATATCAAAATTGATTCCCAGAGCATTGATGATTATCTGGCTCTTGATGGTTATTCTGCCCTTGGCAAAGCTCTGGGTGATATGACCGGTGTTGAAGTCCTCGAAGAAGTTAAAAAATCAAATATCAGAGGAAGAGGAGGTGCAGGCTTTCCTGCAGGCAGAAAATGGGAAGGCACCCGCAATGCCGAAGACCCTGTCAAATATGTGATTGTCAATGCAGATGAGGGTGATCCCGGGGCATTTATGGACAGAGCTCTTCTTGAAGGCAATCCCCACTCTATTCTTGAAGGTTTGATCCTTGGCGGATATGCCATAGGTGCCCAGGAAGGTTATTTTTATGTTCGCCAGGAGTATCCCCTTGCAGTGGAAAACATCAATCTTGCCATTAAACAGGCTGAACATTACGGACTTCTTGGAGAGAATATTCTTGGTTCAGGTTTTAATTTCAAGGTAATTGTACACCAGGGAGCAGGAGCCTTTGTATGTGGTGAGTCAACAGCTTTAATGGCTTCACTTGAAGGCAGGGTGGGTGAACCCCGTCCTAAATATGTCCGCTCCAATGTTAAAGGCTTGTGGCAGAAACCCACTGTTTTAAATAATGTTGAAACATGGGCAAATATACCACTTATAGTTAATAATGGTGCTGAATGGTTTACAAAAGTTGGAACTGAAACAAGCAAGGGAACTAAGATTTTTTCTCTTGTTGGGAAAATTAATAATACAGGTCTTGTTGAAGTACCCATGGGCATGACCCTGCACGATATTATTTATAAAATCGGCGGCGGCATTCCAGGAGGCAAAAAGTTTAAAGCAGTACAGACAGGCGGTCCTTCAGGCGGCTGTATTCCTGAAGAGAAGCTGGATTTACAGGTCGGGTTTGATGAACTGACCAAGGCCGGCTCCATGATGGGTTCAGGCGGAATGATTGTCCTTGATGAAGACACTTGCATGGTGGATGTTGCAAGATATTTTATAAATTTTCTAACTGAAGAATCCTGCGGTAAATGTGTTCCTTGCCGTGAAGGCCTACGCCAGATGCACACGATTTTAACCAACATCACCCAGGGCAGAGGTAAAGAGGGCGATATCGAACTTCTTGAAGATCTTGCCGAAACTGCTGTGGAAGCATCTCTCTGCGCCCTTGGCAAAAGTGCTCCAAATCCTTTTTTAAGTACTCTGCGTTATTTCAGGGATGAGTATGAAGCTCATATAAAAGAGAAAAAATGTCCTGCCCTTGCCTGTAAAGATATGATATCCTTTTACATAGACCCGGCTAAATGTAATGCATGCGGTATGTGCCTTAAAAAATGTCCTGCCGATGCCATTGACGGCGGTAAGAAAAAAATTCATATAATTGATCAGGAAAAATGTACAAACTGCGGAACCTGTTTTGAAGTCTGTCCAACTAAATTTGGTGCAGTGACAAAGCTTTCAGGAGAGCCTGTTCCAGATCCTTTATCTGAAGATAAGAGAATAATTGCCAAGAAAAGCCCTAAAAAGAAAAAACAACCCCAAAAGGACAAAAAATAAAGAGAGCAAATAAAATGAGTGAAATCAAATTTGAAATTGATGGAATAAAAGTAAACGCCAAAGAGGGAGATACTCTCCTTGATGCAGCTCAGGATGCAGGCATATTCATACCAACACTTTGTCATCATGAAAAGCTCGAACCTTTTGGGGGCTGCAGACTTTGTATTGTGGAAGTAGAAGTAAAAGGCTGGACAAAACTTGTTGTCTCCTGTGTTTATCCTGTTGAAGAAGGCATAATTGTCAGAACAAGATCTGAAAAAGTTGATAGAATCCGTAAAACAATTATAGAACTTCTTATGGCACATGCTCCTGATGCTCCACAATTGAAAGAGCTTGCAAAAGAGTATGGAGCAAGCAGTGAACGTTATGAGAAAGATCCTTCATTCTGCATACATTGTGGTTTGTGCGTAAGATATTGTACCGAGGTTAAAAAAGCCAATGCCGTTGGTTTTGTTGACCGGGG
>JBDLIV010000380.1:0-2533 GCA_039714675.1 Thermodesulfobacteriota bacterium | reverse complement strand
GGCTCATTGATTTTATCCATTGAAAGAACTGTTGCAATGACCTGGGTTTCATAATTGTAGTCATCTTCAAAAAGAGGACGGATGGGTCTGTCAATCAATCTTGCAGTCAGGGTCTCCTTTTCAGATGGCCTGCCTATTTCTCTTCTAAAATAATTTCCCGGAATTCTGCCTGCTGAATAAATTTTTTCTTGGTATTCAACTGTTAAAGGCAGAAAACTGATCTCCGGTTTTGGATCTTTTGCGCCAACCGCAGTAACAAGTACAATTGTTTCTCCGCATTGTACAATTACTGATCCTGATGCCTGTTTGGCAATTTTACCAGTTGTAATGGAATACTCTTTTCCATTAATCGTTGTTGTGAATGTTTTTTCCATAAATTTCTCCTGTAATAAGTAAGGCGAAAATGATAAGGAAATTTCTAAAAATTATAAACCCGCATGTCTGACATCAAACCTGATATTCTTAAATACCTTAAATTGTCGGCTTTTTAAAATTATTCGTTTGATGGCAGGCATGCGAACTTATTTAAAATTTCCCTTAACATTGTCGCTCGACAGGCTGTTACACAACACAAATTTTCCCAATTTCTTCGTTAGAAAATAAATTTAATCCTCGGAATACTACTTGTATGCCTGTGGTTAAATTTATTTTCCGCCTTGAACTATGAAAAATTTGCATTATGTAACAGCCTGTCGGTTAAAAATAAAAAACCGGTTTTTGACATCAAATTCTCAAAAACCGGTTATTTTTCATTGCTATCGTCTTAATCCGAGTTTTTCAATCAGAGAACGATATCTTTCAACATTTTTTTTCTTGAGATAATCAAGAAGGCTTCTGCGCCTTCCAACAAGCATCAGCAAACCACGTCTTGAATGATGATCTTTTTTATGCTCTTTTAAATGCTCAGTAAGATAAGAGATACGGTGGGTTAAAATTGCAACCTGTACCTCTGGCGAACCTGTGTCAGAATCATGAATTTTGAATTTTTCAATCATCTCCTCTTTATTTTCTGCTAATAAAACCACTTTAAAACTCCTTTATATGGAATAAATAAAATATGGTATTTTACAACAATCTGACCTTTTTATGATTTCCCATCCAATATTCCATTCAGAAAAAAGAAATGCAGAGCAGATTATTATACCACTACAAAAATTACAACGTTGTATAGATATCAGTTAAACCGCAAAAACGCAAGAGTAATTATACTCCTGCCTATTTTTATTGAGCTGAACTATGGCAATCAGTTCACTGTTGTCATCAACTAACCTGACGGATTGACCAGGTTCTGACAAAGAGGATTCCAGTTCATTGACGAGAAGCTTTTGCCCAAACTTTACCTTCTGGGTTATTGAACTATCCACTGCAATTTTTGGCATAAAATTTAAACAATCTGACATGGGAATAATCCTTTGCATTGCAGCTTCTTTATCAAGGCTTTCAAGTTCAGAAAGTTTAATTGCGTTTTCAAGTTTAAATGCACTGGACTGAGTTCTGCAAAGTTTTGAAAGATGGGCGCCGCAACCGAGCTCTCTTCCGATATCAAAGGCAATGCTTCTAATATATGTTCCCGAAGAGCAAAAAATCTCAAGATCACAACAGAGCGGTTTAACCTGGCTGATTTTTATACTGAAAACTTCAATCTGCCTTGGTGGTTTTGTGATTTTCTTTCCCTGGCGCGCAAGCTTGTACAGTGGCTGGCCTTTATGTTTTAAAGCTGAAAACATTGGTGGCACTTGTTCCTGGACACCTTTAAAAGATCGTACAACCTGCTCTATATCCTGTTTAGTCAGAGATTCCATGACACCATCTGATGCAGTAAAAACTGTTTGTCCTGTCAGATCATAAGTATCTGTTTCCCTGCCAAGACAGACCCTTGCAAGATATCTTTTATGCCCGTTAAGAAAAAACTGCGAAATTCGGGTTGCCTTGTTGATTGTACATAAAAGCAATCCAGTGGCAAAGGGGTCAAGAGTACCTGTATGCCCTATCTTTTTTACTCCAAGGGCTTTTTTAACACGGGCTACTGCACGGGCGGAAGATACACCTTCAGGTTTGTCAATTGCTATGATGCCATTTTTCATAGGTGATTTATGAGATATTAGGTTTAAGTTATGAAATCGACAGGCTGTGGAATAAGAGAGTGCTCTTATTCATCTGATATCCCAATATTAGCAGATCGAATCAGCTCATCCATCTGGGCTGCTTTATCAAAGGAGTCATCATAGGCAAATTTTAAATCCGGCATGTATTTCAGTCCAAGTTTCGGAGCGATTCGTTTTTTAATAAAGCCTTTTGAATTTTTAAATCCTTCCAGAGCCTGGGAGAGTCTCTCTTTATCTCCAAAGAGAGTAATATAGACAGTGGCAACCCGTAAATCAGGAGTAAGCTTCACACTACTTATTGTAGCCATCTCAATTCTTGGATCCTGCATCTTTTTACTTAAAAGTTCAGTAATGGCATGTTGAATTTTATTGCTGATTCTCTCAGCTCTTGTATAAGGTTTCATTTTTTATATTTAACTTAGTGTTTG
>JBDLIV010000379.1:0-2536 GCA_039714675.1 Thermodesulfobacteriota bacterium | reverse complement strand
GATTTTAATGGTGACAATATTCCTTGATTTTACAAGGGCTTTACGGAAAAGGGTCGGCCCGAAGAATTTTTCTTTATAGTTATGGGGTTTCCAGATAAAATCACGTTTTGTATCTTCGTAAACAACCGGAGAATCAAGAATCACACTGGCAGCTGTATATCCCTTATCAAGGGCAGCAGCATAAATTATTGGTTTGAATGCGCTTCCAGGCTGACGCCGTGATTGATAGGCCCTGTTAAACTGGCTGTCTCTGTAATCGCGTCCGCCAATCATTGTTTTAACGTGACCTGTTTCAGCTTCAATGCTTAATAGTGCTGACTGGGCAATGGGTTCCTGTTCCAGAGAAAATTCAAGTCCCTTATCTTCAACAATATCACTTAGTAATTTAACCTCAATGACATCACCTGTTTTAAAAACCTGGGAAGGTTTTGTGATTTTAGTCTCATATAAAGCAATTTTAGGATCAGGTTTCCTTGCCCAGGTCATGGTTTCAAGTTTAATGACTCCTGTAAAATCTCCCACTCTTACAGTGGTGAGGCTTTTTTTATCATCAATATTGAGTACTACTCCCTGGTAAACCTTGCCTTTTTCTAATAATTGATTTTCTATTTTTTCTGAAATTCCAGTGCAGAAATATTCGATTTGAAGAGCAGGGATATTTTTTAAAGGACCTCGATAACCTGTTCGCCTGTCAAGTTCAATCAAACCTTTATTTACAGCATCTCTTCCTATTTTCTGAAGTTCAATATTAACGGCTGTGTGTATCTGCAGGCCCTGGGTGTATATGGCATTTTCGCCATAATTTTTTTCAACATATCTTCTGACATGCTCGGTGTAACAGGGTACACTCTCTATGAACCAATTTTTACGTGGTTTTATATCAAGTTTAAGATCAATGGCATCTGTAACTTCAAGGTTAGTGATATGACCTTCTTCTTTCATCCGGTTGAGTACATAAATCTGCCGCTGTTTTGCCTGCTTAGGAAACCTGAACGGGGAATATTTGCTGGGAGCCTGGGGCAAACCTGCCAGCATTGAACACTCTGCAAGATTAAGATCTTTTACATGTTTTCCAAAATAATTCTCAGATGCTGATTCCACACCATATGCCCCGTGTCCGAGATATATCTGATTTAAATAGAGATAAAGAATTTCATCTTTTGTAAATCTTTTTTCGATTCTGTATGCAAGAATCGCCTCTTTGAGCTTTCTTTCATATGTCCGTTCCGGTGTCAGTAAAAAAGACTTGGTGACCTGTTGGGTGATGGTGGAACCTCCCTGAACAATGGTACCGGCTCTAAGATTTTTAATAAATGCCCTGACTATGGAAATCAAATCAATACCGGGATGTTCTCTGAACCTTGAGTCTTCTGCCGATACAAAAGCTTTAATCAAATCTTCGGGCATCTGGGACAGGGGAATAACAATCCTTCTCTGTTTATAGAATTCACCGATTTTTCTTCCATCATCGGAAAATACGCTTGTAACAGTGTCAGGACGGTAATCTTTTAAAGTGTTGATTTTAGGAAGATCCTGGGTCAAATAGTAGTAAAGCCCGGCAATGCCTGCACAACCTAAAACCCCTGTGAACACAGAAAGAATAAAAAACCATTTAAAAATAACAAGGATAATACTCCGCTGTTTCTTTTTACTTCTCTGTTTTAAAATTTTTGTTTTGCTTTTTTGTTTTTCCATTTCAACCTGAATCAGCATTCCAAATTTCTGTTTTTTGAAAACTTATTAACAGATTATTTATCTTATGGCAATACTTACGAATTGATTAGATAATTTGCCATTTTAACAGAATCAAGGTATAAATCACACAAAAGCCTACACATTTTTAATTCCTTAAAATTTGACTTTTTTAACAATATCGGTTATTTAAATTCGTTTAAAATTATGAGGTTAAAGGAGTTAGACCATATTATGATAAAACTTGATTTTGAAAAAACCAATGGATTGATCCCTGCCATTGCACAGGATTATAAAACAGGAGAAGTCCTGATGCTCGGGTTTATGAACAGCCAGGCTTTTGAAAAAACCATAAAAACAAAAAAAGTTACATACTACAGCCGTTCAAGACAGCAGTTATGGACCAAGGGAGAAACCTCGGGCCATGTTCAGAATGTCAAGGAAATCCGGGTGGATTGTGACAGTGATACCATACTTTTAAAGGTGGATCAGGTTGGTGGGGCTGCCTGTCATAAAGGCTATAAGAGCTGCTTTTTTTCAAAAGTTGAGGATAATGATTTAAAAATAGTGGAATCAAAAATTTTTGATCCCAAAAAGGTATATAAACAGTGAAAAAAATATTGAAACTTGGAATCCCAAAGGGGAGCCTTCAAAATGCAACAATAAATCTTTTTAAAAGATCTGGCTGGAAAATAAATGTGGAAGGCAGAAGTTATTTTCCTGATATCAATGATGAGACAATTGAATGTGCCTTGTGCAGGGCACAGGAGATGTCCATCAATGTGCAAAGCGGTATCATTGATGTAGGGTTAACCGGCCTTGACTGGGTTGCCGAACATGAATC
>JBDLIV010000378.1:0-2540 GCA_039714675.1 Thermodesulfobacteriota bacterium | reverse complement strand
GATAATTGTAACCAGACCCAGAACTACCAGGGTAAACATGACAACACCGAGAAAAATAGTACTCATCATAACGAAATCCCCGAAAATGCTAAAAATCCAAATGCCATAAGTCCTACTGTAATAAAGGTAATCCCAAGTCCTCTAAGCCCCTCGGGAGGATTGCTATACGCCATTTTCTCCCTGATTCCAGCAAGAACCACTACTGCCAGTGCCCAGCCAACTCCTGAGCCAACTCCATATGTAACACTCTCTGCAAAATTATAATTACGCTCAACCATAAAAAGTGAACCACCAAGGATTGCACAATTTACTGTGATAAGCGGCAGAAAAATTCCAAGTGCATTGTAAAGAGCTGGAACATATTTATCGAGAACCATCTCAAGTATCTGCACCATGGCTGCAATTACACCAATGTATGATATAAGCCCTAAAAATGACAAATCCATATCAGGCATACCAGCCCAGGAGAGAGCACCCTGTTTTAAAACATATGTATATAAAATATTATTAACCGGAATTGTAATGGCCTGGACAACAATAACAGCAATTCCAAGCCCGATGGCTGTTTTCACCTTTTGAGAAACTGCAAGGAATGTGCACATTCCAAGGAAAAACCCAAGAGCCAGATTCTCAATAAAAACAGCTTTAATAAACAAACTTATATAGTGTTCAAACATAATTTAATTACTCCTCTTCAACTTGATCTTTGTTAAAAGTTCTCAAAATCCAGATGAAAAAACCAATTAAAAAGAAAGCACTTGGAGCCAGAAGCATCAAACCGTTTGGCTGATACCAACCACCTTCACTGGCAAGAGGCAGTATCTGAAACCCCAATAGAGATCCGCTTCCAAACAACTCTCTGAAAACTCCCACAAAAATCAGAACGATTGCATAGCCGATGCCATTGCCGATGCCATCGAGAAAACTCATTAAAGGACCATTTTGCATGGCATATCCTTCAGCTCTTCCCATGACAATGCAGTTGGTTATGATAAGTCCCACATAGACTGAAAGTGCCTTTGATGTTTCAAACAGATATGCCTTTAATACCTGATCGGTTATGATAACAAGAGAGGCAATAATGGTCATCTGAACAATTATTCTTATGCTGGAAGGAATATAATCCCTGATAATACTGACGCTTAAACTTGACAATGCTATAACACAGATTACAGCCAGAGACATGACCAGCACAGTCTCCATTTTGGATGTAACTGCCAGAGCACTGCAGACACCAAGGATCTGCAGGGCAATGGGGTTATTATTAAACAGCGGGTCAAGTATTGTTTTTTTAAAATTCATATCTTATCCCCTCCCACTTTTTATTTCATTTTTAATGAATTTTAAAAATCCATCTTTGCCAAACCAGTAAATGATTGAATTTTCAACACCATTGCAGGTCAGAGTTGCCCCAGAGATTCCATCAATTTTATTATCGATATTTTTAACGCCTTGAGGGACTTCTCCCTTTAAAATATCAAAAAGCACATTAAAATCATCATCAAATACTTTTTTGCCTATCCAAAGTTTTTTCCATCTGGGATTTTCAATCTCTCCACCAAGTCCCGGGGTTTCGCCATGAGAGTAGAATGTAATACCCTGAATAGTATTAAAATCAGGAGCAAGTGAAAGAAAACCATACATGGTTGACCAGAGCCCCTTACCATATATGGGAAAGATAATCTGATCTGTTTTTCCCTCTTTTTTCACAAGATAAACCTTGGAAAATTTTTCTCTTTTTTTAATCCCTGCAACATCATCAGCAGGATCTATGGATTTGCTCTTTGCCGGATCCTGGGCTGCCTTGACCTGGTCAAAATCAGATGGATCAATTTTATCACTGTACATACCTTTTTCAAGATCTATAACTTTTGTTTCAATCTGCTGGTATGCTTTCTCAATCTGCTTTTCAGTCACACTGGAGCTGTCTATTAATTTTGCTGCAAAGAGTAAATTTTTCTTTATATCCAGTTTTTTATTTTTTTCCTGAACCGGTTTCAGATAAACCGCAGAAAAAGATACCAGAACCGAACATACAACACAGAGAATTAAAGTAACGAGGATTGTCTGGCCTGCTGTCTCTTTTTTCGCACTCATGATTGAATCCTCCTTCTCCTCTTGATATGGTTTTGCACCACAAAATAATCAAAAAGCGGAGCAAAAAGATTGGCAAACAGTATAGCCAGCATCATTCCTTCAGGGAAAGCCGGATTTACAACTCTAATCAGAATAACCATAATCCCGATGAGTCCGCCGTAATAAAATTGCCCTTTTGCAGTCATTGATGCTGTTACAGGATCGGTTGCCATGAAAACCGCACCAAAAGCAAGCCCGCCAAGAACAAGATGCCAAAGAGGAGACAGCATAAAAGCAGGATTTGTATCAGAACCAATTATATTAAAAAGAAGAGTTGTTAAAACAGCCATTACAAGAATGGAAAGCATTATTCTCCAGGAGCCGATTCCGGTTTTTATTAAAACAAAGGCTCCAAACAGAATGGCAAGGGTTGAAGTCTCTCCAAATGATCCTGGAATTGTCCC
>JBDLIV010000377.1:0-2545 GCA_039714675.1 Thermodesulfobacteriota bacterium | reverse complement strand
TGAAATGTAAAATTTAATATATGTATAGTGATAAAATCATAATTAATGGCGCACGGGAGCATAATCTTAAAAATATCAATGTTGAAATACCCAAAAATAGTTTAACTGTCATTACCGGTCTTTCAGGCTCAGGAAAATCAACCCTTGCCTTTGACACACTGTATGCTGAAGGTCAGCGAAGATATGTTGAATCTCTCTCCACCTATGCCAGACAATTCTTAGGCCAGATGGATAAACCAGATGTGGATACAATAATCGGGCTCAGCCCTGCCATATCCATTGAACAAAAAACAGCCAGCCATAACCCCAGGTCAACTGTTGGAACCATCACAGAAATTTATGACTATCTTAGACTGCTGTTTGCAAGAGTGGGCAAGTCATATTGTTATAAATGCAAAGCTCCAATTTCTTCCATGTCCATTGACCAAATTATAGATCAAATTATGGAGCTTGATAAAAAATCCAAAATTATAATTTTAGCGCCATTAATTACTGGACAAAAAGGCTCCCATAAAAAACTTTTCTCAAAAATAAAAAAAGATGGTTTTGCAAGGGTCAGAGTTAACAATGAAATCCATTTAATAGATGACCCTATTTCCCTGGAAAAAACCAAAAAACATTTTATTGATGCTGTTGTGGACAGACTTGTCATTAAAGAGGGCATTGAAAAACGTCTTGCTGACTCCCTTGAACTTGCTCTCTCTCTTTCCCAGGGTCAGGTAAATATTCTTGATCTAAACCGGGACAAAGAGATTTTTTTCAGTGAAAAAGCATCATGTGTGCAATGCAAAATCAGCTATCCTGTTTTCACACCGGCATCTTTCTCTTTTAACTCGCCCCATGGAGCCTGCCCTGAGTGTGACGGGTTAGGATCTATGACTGAGTTTGATCCTGACCTGATTGTTCCTGATCAAAGAATTTCTTTGAGACAAGGTGCAATAATACCTTGGGAAAACCGTGATTCTGTCCCGTTTATGGAGTTTCTTGATGCACTTGTAACTCACTATAAAGAAAATATTTACAAACCTTTTAAAGAGCTTTCCAATAAATTTCAACAGGTATTGCTCTATGGATCAAAAAAGGAAAAAATACCATTTTATGTTGAAAGAATGGGAAAAAAAATTGTTTATAAAAAAACCTTTGAAGGTGTGATCCCAAGCTTACAAAGACGGTATAATGAAACAGATTCCAGCTATCTGCGAGAAGATATAAAAAGATTTATGAATTTTAAAACCTGCTCCTTTTGCAAGGGGACAAGACTTAATAAAGCATCCAGGTCGGTAAAAGTTGGGGGCAAAACTATCCATGAAATCACTTCACTCTCCATACAAGCTTCAAGTCACTATGTCACTTCATTAAATCTAAAAAAAAAAGACCAGCTTATTGCCGCAAGCATTATAAATGAACTAACCCAGCGCCTGAATTTTTTACAAAACGTTGGTCTTGAGTATCTTACTCTTGGCAGATCAGCTGCAACTTTGTCTGGTGGAGAGAGCCAGAGAATACGTCTTGCAACCCAAATCGGCTCCAAACTGAGCGGAGTGCTTTATGTGCTGGATGAGCCAAGTATCGGGCTTCATCAAAAAGATAATGCAAGATTGCTGAAAACCTTAATGAACCTTCGAAATCTTGGCAATACTGTATTGGTGGTTGAGCATGATGAGGAGACTATTCGCTTTTGTGATTATGTAATTGATATTGGGCCGGGAGCTGGAATAAATGGTGGTGAAATTATTTTTTCAGGTACTCCTGAACAATTAATAACAAGTAAAACTTCACTGACCGGCCTTTACCTGGCCAATAAAAAAAGTATTAATATCCCTGAGCATAGAAGAGAAGGTTTAAAAAAATTATTAAACATCTATAAGGCAAATGCAAATAATCTTAAAAATATTGATGTATCTTTTCCTTTAGGGTGCTTTACCTGTGTAACAGGTGTTTCAGGATCAGGAAAATCCACCCTTGTTTTATCAACGCTTTACCCAATTCTTGCAAATCACATCAACCATTCAAAAAAAATTACAGGCAACTATGAAAAAATTGAAGGCCTTGAATATCTGGATAGAATTGTTCATATAGATCAGTCTCCCATTGGAAAAACACCAAGGAGCAACCCTGGCACTTATACCCAGGTATTTAATCCAATAAGGCAACTCTTTTCACAAACCCGTGAATCAAAAGCAAGGGGATACAAACCAGGACGATTCAGTTTTAATGTCAAAGGCGGCAGGTGTGAAGCCTGTTCCGGGGATGGTATTATTAAAATTGAAATGCATTTCCTGCCAGATGTATATGTAGTATGTGATGTCTGCAAAGGAAAACGATATAACAGGGAAACACTTGATGTAAAATATAAAGGTAAAAATATCGCACAGGTTCTGGATATGACAATTAATCAATGTGTACAATTTTTTGAAAATATCTCATCAATCAGAACTAAATTTGAAACTCTGATTGAAGTAGGGCTTGGATATATAAAACTTGGTCAGGCTGCAACAACCCTTTCAGGAGGAGAGGCTCAAAGGATAAAACTTGCAAAAGAGTT
>JBDLIV010000376.1:0-2554 GCA_039714675.1 Thermodesulfobacteriota bacterium | reverse complement strand
TTGTTAAATAAACTTGTTGAAAAATACTGAGGATATGTTAAGTGATATTAATGTTTGACTTTCGTTTGCTGCTAAAGCAAAAAATAGAATAATTCTTAAAAAAAGAGTTGTTCAAAGTTAATTAATTTTAAAAAGATGAAAGGAGTTTATCCATGAAGTTATTAAAAGTACTGGCTGTTTGTGTTACTGTTATTGCCATGGCTGGATTAACCATGGCAGGCACACTTGAAGATGTTAAAGCTAAAGGATTTATTCAGGTTGGAGTTAATGGATCTGTTTTTGGTTTTGGCAAAGCAGATGAGAAGGGTGTTTGGAAAGGCCTTGATGTCGATTGTGCAAGGGCAGTTTCCGTTGCTGTTTTTGGCAGCCCTGACAAATTAAAGTTTACTCCTCTTACAGCTAAAACAAGATTTACTGCACTGCAGTCTGGAGAAATTGATGTTCTTTTCAGAAATTGTACACAAACCCTCAGCCGTGACACAGCTCTTGGCCTTGATTTCTGTGTTGTAAATTATTATGACGGTCAGGGATTTCTTATCCCTAAAGCACTTGGTGTAAAAAGTGCTCGTGAACTTGATGGCGCGACAGTATGCGTTCTTCCAGGAACAACTACTGAATTGAATGTTGCAGATTATTTCAGAGCAAATGGAATGAAAATGAAACCGGTCGTTATTGAAAATACTGCTGAACTTAACAAGGCTTTTTTTGCAGGCAGATGCGATTGTTTAACATCAGATGCATCCCAGCTTGCAGCACAGCGTGCAGTTGCTCCAAATCCTGCTGACTACATGATTCTTCCTAACATTATCTCAAAGGAACCTTTGGCACCTGCAGTAAGGCATGGAGACAACAAATGGAAAGATATTGTTAACTATTCTGTGCTTGCTTTAATCAATGCTGAAGAGTTTGGTATTACCTCTAAAAATGTGGATGAGATGCTCAAGAGTAATAATCCAAAAATAAAAAGATTTCTCGGTGTTACAGAGGGTAACGGAAAAGCTCTTGGTCTTGATGAGGCTTTTGCTTACAAAATAATCAAGGCTGTTGGTAATTATGGTGAAATTTTTGAAAGAAATATTGGTGTCAATACCTCTCTTGGCATTAAAAGAGGGCTTAACGCACTCTGGACTGATGGCGGGTTGATGTACTCTCCTCCTTTTAAATAATATTTGATTTTGTCTTTAAAGATGGTGCAGTTAATCTTGCACCATCTTTATGAATTTAGCGATAGAGTATAATGAACAAAGCCATAAATAATCAAAACTCTGAAAATATATCATTCTGGTATGATCCTGATAAGCGGTCAATCATGTATCAGATTGGAGCAGCTTGTCTATTTGCCTTAGTGGCATGGTATCTTGTTTCCAATACAATGAGCAATCTGGAAAAACAATCCATTGCAACTGGATTTGGTTTTTTAAATAATGAAGCTGCTTTTGAGATCGGAGAATCTCTTATTGAGTATTCAGCAGCAGACAGGTATATGAGAGCACTTTGGGTCGGCTTTTTAAATACTCTGCTTGTATCATTTATCGGAATCGTTTTAACTGTTATTATCGGAACCTTTATAGGGGTTGCCAGATTATCAAAAAACTGGCTGATTAATAAATGTGCAGCCGGATATATTGAACTGTTTCAGGACATCCCGATCTTATTACAGCTTTTTTTCTGGTATGCTTTTTTCTATGAAATGCTGCCTTCTCCAAGAAATGCTGTGAATCCATTTAGCGGTCTGTTTTTATGCAATAGAGGATTGATTTTTGGGATCCCGCAAGCACATCCTGTTTATAAATATATGGCAATTGCTTTAATAATTGCTGTTATTGTTATTTTTTTTATAAAAAGATGGGCTAAAAAAAGACAAAATTTAACAGGTAAGGCCTTTCCTGTTTTTTATACTTCCATATTTCTAATATTAGGGCTGCCTTTTTTGTGCTGGTTAATCGGCGGAGCTCCTACTGCGATGAGTATCCCAGTTTTAAAAGGATTTAATTTTAAGGGCGGACTATCCATCAGCCCTGAATTTGCAGCTCTTCTTCTCGGACTTGTTTTATATACTGCAGCTTTTGTGGCAGAAGTTGTGAGAGCCGGGATTCAATCAGTGACCAAAGGTCAGACCGAAGCTGCAATGGCCATTGGTTTAAAACCAGGTCAGGTGTTAAATTTGATAATTTTACCCCAGGCATTAAGAGTAATTATTCCTCCTTTAACCAGTCAGATGCTTAACTTAACAAAAAACTCTTCCCTTGCTGTGGCCATTGGATATCCTGATTTTGTTTCTGTTGCAGGAACAGCTATTAATCAGACAGGTCAGGCAATTGAGGGAGTAATGCTGATTATGATTGTCTATCTGATATTCAGCTTGTCAACCTCTGTATTCATGAACTGGTATAATAAAAAAATGGCAATAGTGGAAAGGTGAAGATTTAAAAACTTTTTTATGGAAACAGTTGAGAACAAAGAAATTATCAAACCTCCCATCTCTAATGTTGGTGTAATTGGGTGGATTAAGGAAAATTTATTCTCCACTCCTTTAAATACAATTTTAACCATC
>JBDLIV010000375.1:0-2555 GCA_039714675.1 Thermodesulfobacteriota bacterium | reverse complement strand
CCTTAAAAGATTTTTGTGTTGCAATATCAAGCATGGCATCTCCTCTGTAATTTATTGATTTTCCCGTCTTGCAGTTAATGCATCGGTTCTTGCTCTGAACCTGTCGTTCATTGTTCCAAGGGCATTGGAACTTTGAGTTGCAATATTAATGGTTTCCTGTGAAATCAGGGCATAGGTTTCAAATGCCTGCTCATAGGTGTTGCATGCTTCTTCAAGGGCTTCAATGTTTACTGTCATACTCTGGCTCATTTTTGCACCTTTAATTGCAGCATTGCCAATGACATTGGCAGTATCTTTCATTGTTTCAGCAGCAGATTTCTGCACCATATCCAGGTGCTGCATTGTTTCCATCTGCTGTTCAGCTGCAACCCGTACAGCAAGGGCATTTTTAACAGCTGTGGAAAGGATCATGTCAGTTCTCTGGACCAGCCTTCTTACAAGATGGGAGTTCCTCACCATCATCTCACCGCCAAATCTTGTCTGAAGATTTGAGTTGTCAATGGTCTGCAGATCCACCACAGCCATGGCAAGATCACTTGTCAGGGTTGTCAACGCCTCTTTGGCTCTTGGATCTTCAATGGTTTTAAGATGCTCCATAAGTTTTTGCCAGATGATCTGTCCAAGATAGATCTCCTCCTGCAGTCTTGGCTGGATCTCTTTTAAGGAGTCACAAATTGTGGATAGTTCTGAAGCATCAAAGGCCACCTGGTCAGCTTCATTCCTTAAATGGTCACGGATGCCGTCAATGGTGGAGTTAACAGTCTCCCTTCGTTCAGCAATAACTTTTAGAATTTCATCACCTTTGGGAAACCGGTTCACGGTTTTTGTGAACAGGCCCAGCATTTTTTTGGGAAAAGGCATTTCTGTTCTTGCAACCATGGTTGGGTTTACCTTGTCAAGTTCTGTTTTGATTGCAAGGATATTTTTGCCAACAGGGGAGGAGTCATCTGTTGCCACATTTTTAAGGACATTGCCCATTTTCCGGTCATAAAGAGTAACCTGGGCCTGGGTTTGATCCATGATTTCCTGTCCCAGTCCAAAAACAAAATTACCAAGCTGCCAGTCAGAAGGCTCAAGTTTTACTTTTTCAACAAATTCATCAGCTCTCTTCTCAAGGTCCTGAATATCTTCAACAGTAAGGTGTTTCGGCTGTACCGGCTCAAGATTATCAGGGGGCTGTACTGCAGTTAAAGCACCCTGGCCGGAAGCTTCGGTAATTTCATCAAGTATGGGGGCTTTTGCCTGGCTGGCAACTCTTTGAAGGTCTTTTGTCATATCAGTCATCTTAAATTCTCCTTAAAAGGCTATATAGTTTTATTTTGTTGTCGATTAAAATTGTGTGATACTAATCTACCCGGAAAATTTACCTGCAAGGAAATTAGCCATGGTTTTGAATTCTGCAGTTTCATTTTTTTCCACAATATCCCTTGAACGGTTGGAAATTTCATGCAGGCTTTTTATGGTTTTTTCAAATATATCAAACTGGTTCTTCCTGCTCTCCAATGAAAGATCTAAATACTCCTTAACAGTTTTGTAAAGATGATTTTTACCAATTTTTTTAATTTCATAGGTAAGGGTTTCACCGGGATATCTCTCCATCATGGCAGGTGTGATCATGGTTAAATCATCAATAACAGCCTCTATTGTGGTTGTCATTTTGCTGGGGAAGTCTCTATCCTTTCTCATCAAAATATTCAGACTTAATAGAGAATCCATAATGGATTTAAGCTCATCTTCGACAGAATTTTCAGGTTTTGAAGCAGGAGTATCCGATGTGCGGTTATCTGATCTACTCTCCTCACTTTTACTCTTTTTTTTCATAATAGCAAAGCCTATGACGGCAATAAGAATGATTACTGCTGCAATGCTCATTGTCATTGTACTGCTCCTTGATTACAGTTTTAGTGTGAGTGTTTTATAACTTGTCATTCAATCTGGTTATATAACTACATATCATGCTGCCTGAACTAATGCAAAATACTTTTACAGCAGATATTTAAGTTTGTGTTTTGAAATATTGACTTCCAGCGTTTAATATGCATTTTATAATAATATAAATAATTTGTTTTTAAAAAAGGATTTATTATTATGAAACCGTTAAAAATTATAATAATTCCAATGGCTGTCATGGTAATTACGACTTCTTTCATAACAGGGTGTGCATCAAGCAGATCAGGTCAGGTTTATTCGCGTGATGAGGCAAGGCAGGTACAGACTGTAGAAAACGGTACTGTAGAATCTGTAAAAGAGGTAATGATTGAAGGCACTAAAACTCCCATTGGTACTGCAGCAGGAGGTGTTACAGGTGGTGTCCTCGGCAATACCGTGGGAAGTGGATCCGGTAGAACTATTGCAACTGTAGTCGGAGCTCTTGTCGGAGCTGCAGCAGGTTCAATGGCAGAAGAGGGAATTACAAGGAAACAGGGACTTGAGATTATTGTAAGAAAAGATTCAGGCCAGACCATCGTGGTGGTTCAAGAGGCAGACGTGCCGATTGCCGTGGGAGAGAGAGTTAGAATTATTACTGCAGCAGATGGTACTACCAGAGTATCAAA
>JBDLIV010000374.1:0-2558 GCA_039714675.1 Thermodesulfobacteriota bacterium | reverse complement strand
AGTAACTTTTCTCCCCAAATTTTTGTTGGTGTCATAATTTATTTAAAGCTTAAACTCAAAACAATTGGTACAGCACTGTAATAATTCTTCCATGAGTGAGCACAAACAAATACAAATTTATCATCCTTGTATGCAGACACCAATAGGGTTGTTATTGGAAATGAATTATTCCACAACCATGTGATAACAGTTTTGTATGCTTTAGAACCACAATTTAGCGTGATTTCTCGATTTGCAATAACTTTGATGTTTGAACCGACATTTTCAAGGCCCTGCGCATAAAATTTTGCTCCAAAGTCTTTTAATTTTATACCTTCAGGAACTTTACCAACTGATGCAGAAAAATCTATATCCAAATGGGTTTTCATTCTCATTACCTGACCTTGCGAATTGATTGCTGATTTTTTACTGCCCAGAGGATAAGTAAATGTAAAAGCCGGGGCTGCTGTCCGCGTAAAAACACCATCCTTTGCTACACCTTTATTTTTTGAAATCCATGATAAGCCAGCCAATGGAGCTTTAGCGATACCACTCACTAATGAATTTAGCCGAGCTTGCTCTTTTGTGGTTGGAGGTAATTTTTCAGGTGACGATGCTGCCGGAATAATGTAAGTATCAAATAATTTTTTTGCCATCAGACTTTCCCGACCTGTCAGATCTCCCGTAAAAACAGCCACCATATTCTTTTCCGGTATTATGAAAATACGCTGACCTTTATAGCCAACTGCTGCATAATATCCTGAGGCATCGACCCACCACTGATATCCATATTGATCAAACAATGTCGCATCTATATGTCCTTGTGTAGACTTTTCCACCCATGCAGAAGAAAGTATCTGCTTGCCGCCCCAGCGACCCTTGTTTAAAAATAACCAGCCAAACCTGGCCATATCAATGGGTTTGAGATGCATTTCACCATAACCGATATCAATGCCCTGGGGACTTGTTGCCCAGCCAATATCGCTTATGCCAATGGGTTCAAATAAATATTTCCTGGCAAACTCCAGTGTTCTCATTTTAGTTGTATTTTGAATAATAACAGACAGCAGATATGAGACACCATTGCAATATTCAAATTTTTCCCCCGGCGGTTCAGCCATGGGAAGCTCAAGAACACGTTGAGCCCAGTTCGAGCTGTTCCGCATTGTCCACAATCCTTTCCATCCATAAAGATAGGAATCTCGGCATTTCAAGCCTGAAGCCATCATCAATAAGTTTTCAAGCGTGATCGATTGTTTTAATTCATCCATCTTGGCAACAGCTTTATCAGAAAAAAAATCTGTGATGGGTTGTTTTACACTCTGGATGTAACCTTTATCAATAGCGATTCCAATCAATGCAGACATAATGCTTTTTGTACATGAATGAATAATGTGTTTTTTTGTCTTTAAAAAAGGCCAGAAGTAGGCATCCATGACCATGTAACCGTTACGTACAATGCTTATGCTTTCAATGTGAAGGCTTTTATCTTTTATATGCTCCAGCATCTGTGCAAGAACATGAGACTGCATGCCTTGCTCTTCAGGAGTAGAGATTTGCCACCCGGCTGTTGGAAAATTTTTACTGGATGCATTGGCGTGGGAATAAAAAAATACTGTAAATGCAAAAATAACAAGGCCATAAGAAATAATATATAGTTTGTTTTTTAAAATTTCCATTGTAACCTCCATAAAAAAATATTTTGACAATATAGACTACAGGATTGTATGATTTTCAAGATATTAAGGCAATCTAAGCTCCATGACTATAATATTGAAATACTAATAATATTATGGCATAGTAACTTGGTTATTAATATAAGGCAAAGAATATTATGAATCTTAATGGTGATTTCGAAGGATTGACTCTTTCAAGCATTCTCCAGCTTCTGTGCAATGATCAAAAAACCGGGGTGCTTACGGTTAGCTGTGACAAAGAAGAGAGCAAGGTGTTTTTTGAAAAGGGAACCATTATTTATGCATCTGCTTCTTTAAAGGAAGCAAGATTGGGATTTTTGATGCGAAATGATGGTATTATTTCTGAAAAGCAGCTTCAAAAATCTCTTGCCCTTGGCAGAGAAAACAAGATGCATCTTGGCAAGATACTTGTGGACAATGGTTATATATCTCTTGATATCTTAAACAAATATAATACCAAGCAGGTTGAGGCAATTTTATATAATCTTCTTTTCTGGAAAAAAGGCAAGTTTGAATATAAAGATGCCAAGTTGAATTTAAAAGGTATGATTGTAACCCAGTTAAATCCTATGAAACTGATACTTGAAGCGTCCCGGCGCATTGATGAGCTGTCTGTTCTCAAAGAATGTATTCCCAATGATAACCTGATATTTCAAATGTCGGAAAAAGTGCAGAACAAAGAAGAAATCAAACTCAATGAAAATGAGTGGAAGATTTTCTCCTTGGTTGATGGCACCCGTTCTGTTCGCCAAATCATAAATCAGAGTAATGATGATGAATTTGCAGTTTATAAAATTTTGTTTTCCATGGTTTCTTCTGGCTTGATTGAGCAAAATGAAGAAGTTCAATTGGATGATATAAGGGAAGAAAACGATTACTCTG
>JBDLIV010000373.1:0-2576 GCA_039714675.1 Thermodesulfobacteriota bacterium | reverse complement strand
AGGTCATGCAATTTTATGGTATGAAAGAGCAAAAATACTGGCACCTGGTGACCCTGATTTGAATTACAACCTTGAATATGCCAACAGCCTTGTAAAGGACAAAAAAGAAGACTCCATAAAGATTATGGAGATACTTTTTTTCTGGGACACTTTGATCCCTGTAAAAATAATTCAAATCACTGCTGTTTTCTTTTCAGCTCTTTTTTTTACCTGGGCAGCCATCCAGGCAGTAAGAAGAAAAAAGATCTTTTCAGGATTTGGCATTTTGTTTTTTTCCATATTGATTATAACTTCAGCCATAGTTTTTGTTAATTATTATAAACAATCTGTCAGGCTCAATGCTGTTATTGTAACTCAGGAGGCTCTGATTCGTTCAGGAATCGCTGACACTTCAACAACACTGTTTTCCCTTCATGCAGGCACAAAAGTAAGGGTTGTAGAACTCAGAGACGGATACCTGAAAATCAGATTTTCAAAGGATAAAATCGGCTGGGTAAAAACAGGCCAGGCTGTTATTATCTGAGTCTCTGCACTCTTTCAATTGAAATATATAATTTAATGTTGTATTGCAAAAACAGCAATTGTTTGACTTTTTTTGTTTTTATGCTCATAATGTCTTCCGTTTAAGTTTAACAGGGTGATAAATTGTAAAATATCATATAACTATTTGATATTACATTTGAAATTAAAACTTTTATGGAGTGGGATAAAATGAAAACAAAAATAAATATTGTTTTAATGATATTGACAGTGTGTAGTCTGTTTTATGGTGTATGCCTTGCTGGTGTTGAAGGAGAACTGCAGGTCACGATACCAGGTCATGATGCAAAAATAACTTTTCAGGAGATTGATGAAAATAGTATTCTGGTTTCTGCAACAGACTCTGAGAATAATCCGGTTAAAGGATTGACTAAAGATGATTTTGTTCTAAAAAAAGGAACTAAAAAGGCGATAATAACGGCTACTGAAGTTCTGAAAACAAGAAAAGATGTCAGCATTAATTATGTCCTGGTGGTGGATAACTCTTTGTCAATGAAAAATCGTAAGGCTATAAAGCCGCTTTTATCTGCTCTGGATGAATTTATAAAAAATGTCAGGCCTTTTGATAATGTAGAGGTTGTAATTTATGATGGCAAAAAAAAGTTTAAAATGGATGGTCATGATTTACGGATAAGCACCTTTAAATCCAGTAATCATACAAAATTAAAAGAGTTTTTTCAAAATAGTTTTAAAGAAAAGTTAAGTAGTGAGACTTTTTTATATGAAGGTATTGCCGGCGGTTTACATCTGATTTCAAACATGCCTGACAAGAGTAATAAGTTTTTAGTAATTTTTACTGATGGTGAAGATTTAAACAGCGAGATAGAAACTGAAGTCGTTGATGCCAAAGCAGAAGGATTAAAGAATTTTAATGCCTATACCATTGATTTTATGCCTTCAAAAGAGAAAAATGAATATTTAGAAGCTTTTTCTCAAGAAAATGGAGGTAAAGTCTGGAAAGCAACTTCTGCTACAAACCTGCTGCCCATTTTTAAAGAGGTTTCCACTACTTTACTCCATCAGTATGTGGTGGAATATAATTTTTTAAATCCACCTAAAGGTTCAATAGCAGTCAGTCCAACTGCCATCACCATTGAGGAGCTTACAATAATTGACAGCTCTCCTTTGCTCAGTTATATATTTTTTGATGCAGGTAAAAGTGAACTTCCCGGGCGTTATAAATTGTTAAAAAGCCAGGCTGAGGCAGAAAGGTTTGATGACACGACTTTACGCAATACCATGGAAAAATACTACAATGTTTTGAATATAATTGGTAAGCGGTTTTCTGAAAACCAAGATGCAAGCATTGAACTTGTAGGGTGTATCAGCAACATGGGAGAAGAAAAGAATAACACTGCTCTTTCCCAGGCCAGAGCTGAGGAAGTACGGGCATATTTCCGATATATATGGGGTATTGATTCTGACAGGATAAAAGTCACTGCACGTAAATTACCGGCAATTCCAAGTACAAGTTATGCTAAAGAGGGTATAGTTGAAAATCAGCGGGTAGAAATTCATACTGATTCTTCTGAAATACTTGATTCCATTAAAAGCACATACATTTTTAAAGTTGCAACTTCCAATGAAATTAAAATTCAGCCTGAAATCAAAATAGGTTATGATTTAAAGGATTGGAACATTGAGATTAAGGGCAATGGACAGCTATTGAAATCTGTTAAAGGTCAAGGCAATAATATTCCTGCTTGCTCTTTTAATCTTGATGATTATGGACTTGACACCGTTGGTCTACTTGATGATATTTCCGTAAGTGCTACCATGACTGATATTACTGGCGAATCTTTTACAACCCAGAGTGCAAATACCTCTATTAAATATATAAAAAGAGTAGAGCGTGAAGCTGAGAAGCTTGAATATAAGGTTGTGGAAAAGTATGCTTTAATTCTGTTTGATTATAATAGTTCAGAAATAAAAGAACGTAATAAAACAGTTTTAGATCGAGTGGTACAAAGGATTAGAGAGCTGCCGGAAGCCACGGTAACTATTGTGGGGCATTCTGATATAATTGGTAAAGAAGA
>JBDLIV010000372.1:0-2585 GCA_039714675.1 Thermodesulfobacteriota bacterium | reverse complement strand
TGGGTACAGGTAATATGTCCATTTTTATTTGCTGCAAGCTGCCAGTCCATTATTGATTGTTCTGTCACCTGAACAAAGAAGACGTTTTGAGAATTGGTAAGTGCGTTATATTCTTTAGTAATTTTTATCACTCTTGGCATTGATACAGGATTTCCAATCATTGCCGCCTGGGCAACGCTTGGTTTTGTGTTTACAGGTACAAATTTTCGTTTAGTTTCATCTGGTTCAAGATAGTATTGGAAAACAGGGTCAGCATGTTCTGATTGAACACCAATAATCTTGGGCAGGCAATTAATAATATCAGCTTTATAAAATTTAATAAATCCATTCATTACAGCAGAGATATTGCCAGCATTTCCAATGGGAACAATGACAACTTTGTTTTTCATATCCCATTCAAAATCCTGGGCAATTTCATATGAATATGATTCCTGCCCAAGAATTCGCCAGGCATTTTTGGAATTTAAAAGTGCTACTGAATATTTGCCTGCAAGATCTTCAACAATTTTCATGCAGTCATCAAAGACTCCTGGAATTTCAAAAACCTGTGCACCGCTTCCCAGGGGTTGTGAAAGCTGCTGTGAGGTTACTTTTTTATGTGGCAGCAAAACAGCAGATTTTATTAAAGGAGATAGGTAAGATGCGTATAATGCAGCAGCAGCTGAAGTATCTCCCGTTGAGGCGCACACTGCAATAACATCAGATACAAGGTTTTGATCAACAAGATATTTAATACTTGATATTGCACTTGCCATGCCCCTATCCTTAAAAGAAGCGCTTGGATTCTGTCCGTCATTTTTATAGAAAAAGGAGATGCCCACTTTTTTTTTCAGATTTTCATTGGCTTCAACAACAGGGGTGTGGCCTTCTCCAAGATAGATAACAGACTCCAGAGGGATACACGATCCAATAAATTCATGATATCTGTATATCCCTTTAAGCGCTGGTATTTTCAACATTTTTCTGAAATCAAAGATTTTCTGCCATGTTGTGCCCGGGGTATCTTGTAAATCCCTATCATTTCGATCCTCAATCATCAGAACTTCATTGCATTCAGGGCATACATATAAAAGTTTATCAATTGAGTGCTCAGCTGAACATCCAACGCATTTATAATAGAGTTCACCTGTAGCCTTTGGTATGATAAAGGATCTTATCTCTTTTGGGAAAAAATCAAGCATCACTCTGTATAACCTTCTGGCCTCCCATATAAGATACAAGAGCGTCTGGAATTATCACTGATCCATCAGCCTGTTGATAGTTTTCCAGTATGGCTGCAAATGTCCTTCCCACTGCCAGTCCTGATCCATTTAAGGTATGGACATATTCTGGTTTTTTTTTGCCTTTTCTTCTGAATCGTATGCCTGCTCGCCTGGCCTGGAAATCCAGACAATTGCTGCATGAAGAAATTTCCCTGTATTTGCCTTTACCACTGTCCTGTCCTGGCATCCATACTTCTATATCAAAGGTTTTCGTTGCAGAAAAACCTAAGTCTCCCGTACAAAGTGTGACCACCTGGTAGGGCAGTTCAAGAAGCTGAAGGATTTTTTCAGCATTGGCAAGCATAGAATCCAACTCATCAAATGATGTTTCAGGTGTGGTTAATTTTACCATTTCCACCTTATTAAACTGATGAAGCCGGATTAATCCTCTTGTATCACGTCCATAGGAACCTGCCTCAGACCTGAAACAGGGTGTAAAAGCTGTAAATTTGCAGGGGAGCATTGACTCATCAATAATTTCATCGGCATAAATATTGGTCATTGGAACTTCAGAGGTCGGAATCAGGTAGTAATCCAATCCTGAAAGCTTGAAAAGATCTTCCTCAAACTTAGGCAGCTGCCCTGTGCCTGTCATGGTTTTTTTGTTTGCAATAAAAGGCGGTAAAGTTTCAGTGTAACCATGTTGTGATGTATGGATATCAAGCATGAAATTAATAAGCGCTCGTTCAAGTTTTGCACCTGACTTAAGATAGAGAGCAAATCTGGCTCCAGCAAGCTTTGCTGCCCTTGTAAAATCAAGAATATTTAAATTTTCACCAAGCTCCCAGTGGGCTTTAGCCTTGAAATCAAATTCCTTTGGAGTGCCATGGATTTTTTCAAGCCGGTTTTCACTGTCATCTTCACCCATGGGTACATCTTCATGGGGGATATTTGGAAGAGAGATAAGAAAAGCGTGAATATTTTCTTCAATGGTTAAAAGCTCTTTATCAAGTTTTTTGATACTTTCAGAGACAAGTCTCATTTCGTCAATGGGTGTACTTGCATCTTTCCCTGATTTTTTCATTTCTGCAATATCATCTGAAACAACATTTCTTTTATGTCGTAAAGCTTCAATTTCCAGAAGAAGAGCTTTCCGTTTATCATCATTCTCTAAAAAAGAGGTGAAATTAATTTTTGCTCTTCTTTTTGCCATTCCTTTTTTAACATCTTCAATATTATTTTTTACAAATTTTAAATCCAGCATTTTCTATAATTTGACCTTTTTTGTAATCGCTTTAAGTTCTTATTTTAAAAGATTTTATAACAATTATACCTGATATCACGAGGTGTATAAACAGTCAATGATTATTGACGTTGACAATT
>JBDLIV010000371.1:0-2585 GCA_039714675.1 Thermodesulfobacteriota bacterium | reverse complement strand
AATTAACCCAAAACCTGCCCCTGGGTAGGATTTTTACAAAGAGATAATAAATGAATGCACAGATAAAACCCAATGATTTCTCTGCCAGATCAGTTTTCGGGAAACACTCAACTTTTTAGTATGAGGGGATGAAATAGGAGATGAATCTAAATTCCAACCATAAAAAAAGGGTCTCAGAAAACCCTGAAACCCTTGTAAACTCAATGGAGGCGGCTTCCGGATTTGAACCGGAGAATAACGGCTTTGCAGGCCGTCGCCTTACCACTTGGCCAAGCCGCCTTTGATATTCAAAAGTCTTTTTAAATGTATTATGGACTTTTGTTCATTGTTGAAGGCAGATAGTAATTAAACAGTAAATCCACCTCAGGCAGTTATATGGAGCGGGAAACGGGATTTGAACCCGCGACTTCGACCTTGGCAAGGTCGCACTCTACCACTGAGTTATTCCCGCTCAACAAACAAAAAAGATTTATATACCTGAACACTTAATTTGTCAATATTAAATTGACAATTCTTTTATTTTAAAGTGACAGAAATTTCCTGGCTTTAATAAAATAATCAAACCCTGACCATATGGTAAAAATCAGTGCTCCATAAAGAAAAAACATACCAATACCACCAAAGTTAATTCCCATATAACTGTAATGTATGGTCAAAGGTATGATTGCTGCAATCTGAAAACCTGTTTTATATTTTCCAAGCCAGGAAGCTGCAACATCCTGGCCATTTTCAATTAATACACATCTCAGGCCTGTAACAGCAAGTTCCCGTCCAATTATAACACAGGCAATCCATGCCGGCATAAAATCAAGAGATACCAGCATCACCAGTGCAGAAGCAACCAGAAGTTTATCAGCAAGAGGATCAAGAAGCTTGCCAAGCTCGGAGGTCAGTCCTAAGGTTCTTGCAAGGTATCCATCAAGATAATCAGTGATGGAAGCAAGGGAAAAAACTCCTGCTGCAATAAAGGTTGTGATCTTTGTTTCATACATTAAAAGTATCACAATCACAGGAACTGCAACAATTCTGGACATTGTCATAAAATTGGGAGTTAAAACAAATTGTTTAACTCTATCAAACCCGGCCATTTTAAACTATCCGTTCTTTTTCTTCCAGTCTGCCATAAATGCATCAATGCCTTTGTCTGTCATGTGATGGGATGCAAGTTTCTGCAACACACCATATGGAATAGTGGCAACATCTGCCCCGAGAAGAGCTGAATCCAATACATGGAGCGGACTTCTTACACTGGCCACTATTATCTGGGTATCAAAATCATAATTTTCATAGATCTGAACAATCTCTTCAATTAATCCCATACCCTCTTCTGCCAGATCATCCAGCCGGCCCACAAAAGGACTTACAAATGTTGCACCGGCCTTTGCTGCCATCAATGCCTGAAGCGCTGAAAATACAAGTGTTACATTTGTTTTTATACCTTTATCTGAAAGAGTTTTAACAGCTTTTAATCCTTCAACTGTCATTGGTATTTTAATGGTAATGTTATCTGCTATTTTTGCAAGTTCCAAAGCTTCTTCTATCATGCCGTTGTACTCTAAACTGATAACTTCCGCACTTACAGGACCTTTTACAACTTTGCAGATATCTGTAATAATCTGTTTGAATTCGCCATCTTCCTTTGCAATTAAAGAAGGATTGGTGGTAACTCCGTCAACCATGCCCATATTATTAGCATCTCTGATCTGTTCAATATTGGCAGTGTCTATAAAAAATTTCAATTTACATCTCCTTTATTTAAATGAATAACTTTCTGGGTTTCCTGTTTTTCTATTTTTTTTAACAGTTCATCTGATCTCAGTTTCAAGACCGGATGTATTTCATGAGCTCCTATATCACAAATTGGTATTAATACAAAACATCTTTCATGCATTCTTGGATGTGGAATTTCAAGCAAATCAGTTTTTAGAATCAAATCATCATAATAGATAATATCCAGATCAATAATTCTTGGTCCAAATCTAAAAGATTTCCCCTTTTTATCCAACTCTTTTTCCAGGGCTTTTATGGTTAGAAGCAATTTTTCAGGTTTCAGTTGTGTTTTTATTTTTAATGCTGCATTTACAAACCACTCCTGATCTGTATAATTTTGGGGCTGGGTTTTATAAAAGGATGATACTTCAACCACATCAATTTGATTAACCTTATCCAAAAGAGCAATAGCATCATTAAGATTCTTTCTCTTTTCTCCGATATTTGATCCGATGCTTAAGTAGGCAGTATGCATACTATTTATAATCAACCTGAATTGTTTTTGAATATTCACTCTTCATTTTATCTGTTCCCAAGGCCTGAACTCTGAAATAATATTGAAATCCTTTTTCCAATTCAAATTTAAATTCCTTGGAAGGCATGGCAACAGATGCAATATTATTAAACTTGAAAGGACAGGAGGCACACTTTTCAAATGTTTTTTTTACCATAAAGACTTTAAAACCATCAGGTTCGACAAATGCCGACTCTTTATCAATTTTATGTTTCCATGAAAGTGTAATTTTTTTGCCGTCAAGCGCATACGTTAAATCAAAAGGAGCTGCTATCTGCTGTCCTTTGATTTCAGGAGGCAG
>JBDLIV010000370.1:0-2595 GCA_039714675.1 Thermodesulfobacteriota bacterium | reverse complement strand
GGGCAGAACTCAATTTCCCAGGCCAGAATTTTTAATGAAGCTGTACATTTGTCCCAGATAGCCTTAACAAAACTTGATGGTACTGCCAAGGGTGGTATTGTTGCTGCAATTGCAAACACCATGAAGCTGCCCATACAATATATTGGTGTGGGAGAACAAATTGAAGATCTTCAGGATTTTGATTCCAGACGTTTCATTAATGCTTTATTTGATTAACTGCCATGTGGCGAATCTGATTTTGGTCACTGGTGTGTCACACAATACCCTGAAAGAATTTATGCTACTTAGTTGTTCTTTCATATAAAAGTTTTAAAAGGATAATATAAACAATGTTTGGAGTTGAAAATTATATGGGATTTATTATTGCTGCAATCATTCTGACTTTAACCCCGGGTGCTGACACCATGTATATCCTGACCCGCAGTGCTGCCCAGGGAAAAGATGCAGGACTTGTATCTGTTGCAGGTGTAATATCAGGCTGTGTTGTCCATGTGCTTTGCGCTGCCTTTGGATTGTCCATAATTTTATCCACATCTGCTCTGGTTTTTTCCATGATAAAATGGGCAGGAGCATTGTATTTGATCTATCTTGGAATAAAAATGTTTATGGAAAAAAATCAGGTGTTGCAATCTTTATCCAATAATCCCGAACCAAAAAGATTAATAAAAATATATAAACAGGGTGTTGTTACAAATATTTTAAACCCTAAGGTGGGCCTGTTTTTTATCTCTTTTTTACCACAGTTTATCAATCAGGATAATGCAAGGGGTCCTTTGCCCTTTCTTATTCTTGGTGCAACATTCCTTGTTATTGGTACAATCTATTCTATCTTTCTTGCCTTTGCTGCCTCGTATATGACAAACACCTTAAGAAACAGTAAAACTGCAGAAAACATATTATACAAACTTTCCGGAACTGTTTTCATTGGGTTTGGACTTAAGATTGCCTTTAACCATGATTAAATGGGTATTTGATTGACATGGTTACATTTTACATATATCTTGCCATGTGTTGGAATCAACTTTTGGAAGGATTTAAATAGTTTTAAAATAACCATGTTATTAAAGATAAATTCACAAAATCCACAGGAACGTCAGATTGCAAGAGTTGTGGAGATTATAAAACAAGGTGGTATTATTGCCTATCCTACTGATACATTTTACGGGATCGGCTGTGATATCATGAACAAGAAAACCATTGAAAAGATCTATCTTTTAAAGCAGAGGCAAAAAACCAAACCCTTCAGTTTTATCTGCTCTGACCTGAAAAATATTTCAAAGTATGCCAAAGTATCTAATTTTGCATACAGGAACATGAAAAGACTGCTGCCAGGACCATATACATTTGTATTGTCGGGTTCTAAAATGGTCCCCAAAATCATGCTGACCAAAAGAAGAACTGCTGGAATAAGAGTACCGGATAACAATATTGCTCTTGCCATTGCCAGCAGACTTGATCATCCAATGATATCAACCAGTGCAACTGATCCTGATGGAACAATTTTTGAAAATCCTTCCCTGCTCCATGATTATTTCATGAAAAATATTGATGTGGTGATAGATGGCGGGCCTGTACCGGGATCGCCATCAAGTGTTGTCTCTTTAATTGATGATATACCGGAGATTATCCGTTACGGTGCCGGAGATGTTGAGATCTTTGAGTAGAGTATCTGCAAGCCTTTTAATAAATGTAATCTTGTCTTCTCTTGGGTAAACAGGTTTTAATTTCTCTTTTATACCGGCTAGTTCCCCAACCCATTGAACAGCATCATCAAGATTACCGAGACGATCTATTAAATTTAAATCAAGAGCTTTTTGACCTGTATACACTCTACCATCCGCAAGTGCCAGCATGGTCTCAACGTCAATTCCCCTGGCCTTTGCAGCATCATTGACAAATTGCAGATGAAGTTCATTCACAAGATCCTGAAGAATCTTTCGTTCTGAATCCTTTAGCTCCCTTAAAGGAGAGCCCAAATCTTTAAATTTACCGCTTTTTATAACAACAGGAGAGATACCGATTTTTTTTGCAATTGCTTCGATATTTGCATACTCCATAATGACACCAATACTGCCTGTTATAGTTCCTGCATTAGCAATTATTTTATTAGTTGCAGATGCAATATAATATCCCCCTGAAGCTGCAACCGATCCCATGGAAGTAATAATTTTTTTATCCTTTTTGGTTTTCATGACTTCACGATATATTTCCTGGGAAGGACCTATCCCACCTCCTGGAGAGTCAATTCTTAAAATTATTGCTTTAATTGAATCATCATCCCGGAAAGTTTTAATATTCTGGATGATTTTTTTTGAAGACAATATCATCCCGTTAATCTCCACAATACCTATATTGCCTTGGGATGAAGCATAGCTACGTGTAAATCCGGAAGAGACCATTTTTGAACCAAAAGATAAAAGCAGAACAACTCCTGAAAACATTATTGTAGAACAGACTGCAATGATTATTAAGAAAAAAAGAAATGGATGTCGTCTGGCATACATATTTAATATCCTACGTCGTTATATTATCCTGACACTTGGTAAAAAAAAGGGCTGAATTAACTTAATAATTCAGCCCTGATACATACATTTA
>JBDLIV010000369.1:0-2597 GCA_039714675.1 Thermodesulfobacteriota bacterium | reverse complement strand
TGGTTTATTGGAACCAAATCTATTTTTGTTATTGCTTTAACCGGTTTTTTCACAGGAATGGTGTTAGGTCTTCAAGGTTACTACTCTCTTCTTAAATTTGGTTCTGAAGCAGCTCTCGGGTCTGCTGTTGCAATAACCTTGATTCGCGAATTAGGGCCTGTTTTTACTGCTATTATGATTACTGCAAGGGCAGGTTCTGCAATGGCAGCAGAGATTGGGGTGATGCGTATTTCAGAGCAGATTGATGCACTTAAAACCATGCATATAAATCCTGTCCGATTTTTGTTTACTCCAAGAATTATAGCTTCTCTTATAAGTTTTCCTCTGCTTACAGCACTGTTTAATGTTTTTGGCCTTTTTGGAGGTTTTATTTCAGGTTCTCTTATGCTTGGAATTAATAAATATGTTTATATGGATACTGTTATCTCAAGTGTCTCTGTATATGACATTATCGGAGGTTTTTATAAAGCATCTGTTTTTGCTGTTATTGTAACCACCATCTGTTGTTATCAAGGGTTTTATACGCATCTTTTCAAAGGATTTGGAGCAAGGGGTGTAAGCTTATCCACAACAAATGCAGTGGTACAATCCTGCATATTTATTTTTATTTCTGACTATATTATTACATTTTTTCTGGTTTAAATAATGACAACTCCTTTTATTCAATTTGCAGATATTAAAAAAAGTTTTGGACTCAACAGAGTTTTGCAGGGTGTTAATTTATCTCTTTATAGAGGTGAAATTATTGCTATTATTGGGAAAAGCGGCACAGGTAAATCTGTATTGCTCAAACATATTATAGGGCTTGTTGAGCAGGATGCAGGGCAAATACTTATTAATGGAACTCCCCTCAACCAATTGTCTTTTAAGGATAAAAAAAACTTTCAAAAAACATTAAGCTATATGTTTCAGGATAATGCATTGTTTGATTTTATGAATATTTATGATAATATCTCACTGCCATTAGTTGAGAATCCAAATTTCCCAAAAGATCAGGTAAAAAACAGGGTTGTTACTCGAATGAAGCAATTGGGATTAAGCGGAACAGAGGATAAATTTCCTGCCCAGATCTCAGGAGGTATGAAAAAACGTGTTGCCCTTGCAAGAGCTCTTGTAACTGATCCGCAAATTGTCTTGTTTGATGAACCTACAACAGGACTTGATCCTGTTAGAAAGAAAAGTGTGCATTTAATGATACAGGAGTATCAGGAAAAATTTGGATTTACTGCTGTAATCGTTACCCATGATATCCCTGAAATTTTTAATATTAGTCAGCGTATTGTAATGCTGGATGAGGGAATAATAAGGTTTGAGGGATCAAAAGAGGAGTTGTTTAATTCTCAAAGTAAAATATTAAACGCTTTTATAAGAGGCGAAATTTTTTAAAATTTTGTATAAATGAAGGAATATCATGAACAGGCGGAAAACTGAATTCTATGTAGGGCTTTTTGTTATTATAGGTATTTTATCTACTCTTTACCTTTTTGTTACTCTTGGTTCAGTTAATTTTGGTAGAGACAAATACTATCCTGTCTATGGTTTTTTTAATTCTGTATCAGGGCTTAAAACTGGAGCCAGAGTTGAAATGGCAGGAGTTAAGATCGGTATTGTTTCAAATGTGAGTATTGATAAAAAACAACTGCTTGCAAAAGTTGAATTCAGCATTAACAAAGATATTAAACTTTCTGAAGATATTATAGCTTCTGTTAAGACATCTGGTATAATTGGACAAAAATATATTGATATTTTGCCGGGGGGGTCTGATATAATGCTTGAAGCAGGAGAGGAAGTTTACAATACTGAATCATCGCTTGATGTTGAATCCATTGTCAGGAAATTTATTTTTAATACAGAGCAATAAAAAAAAATAATGGTATCAGCCTGATTTTATCAATGGAAAGTTGAGGAAACATGAAAAAAAGATATTTTTTACTGTTTTTTATTGTAGCTCTAATGGTTTCTTTCATTAATATGAGTGCTTTTGCCCAAGATACCCGCGACATCACTCCTGTTCTATCAGATGATTGTATATCTGAGTTGCCCGTAACCAAGCAGAATGATAAAATTATGCTTGCCCAAAACAGACAACCCATATCCAATGAACAAGAGCCTGTTGACGAACTTGATGATGACTTCTTTGATGAAGATTTTGATGATACAAAACAGACACAATCCGTTGCTGATCCGCTATACTATTTTAATTATGCAATGTACTCCTTTAATGATTTTCTCTACTTTGGTGCTTTAAAACCTCTGGCAACCGGATATAAAGCTATTACTCCCGCCATTATGCGACAAGGAGTGAATAATTTTTTCCATAATATTATGTTTCCTGTCAGGTTTGTAAATAACCTTTTACAGGGAAAAATCAAAAAAGCCGGGATAGAAATTGAAATATTTTTAATTAATTCAACCATTGGTATAGCAGGCTTTGGCCAGGTTGCTCAAAATAAATTTGATCTATACACATCCAATGAAGATCTCGGGCAGACTCTGGGTTCTTATTCCATTGGCAACGGGTTTTATCTGGTACTTCCAATATTTGGGCCATCAAGCTTAAGAGATACTCTCGGACTTGCAGGAGATTATTTTTTAAC
>JBDLIV010000368.1:0-2609 GCA_039714675.1 Thermodesulfobacteriota bacterium | reverse complement strand
GGTATGGATATTGAAGAGGTTGCTGAAAAAACACCGGAACGGATAATAAAAGTCTATGTTGATCCCTTGCTGGGAATTCAGGGTTTTCAGCTGAGAGAGGTGGGATTCGGGCTTGAACTTCCTCCTGCTGCCATGAAGCAGTTTTCCATGCTTTTGTCCAATCTTTATAAATTGTTTGCTGCCAGTGACTGCTCCCTTGTTGAGATCAATCCTTTGATCTTAACTGCTGATGATCAGGTTTTAGCTCTTGATGCAAAGGTTGATTTTGACTCCAATGCCCTCTACCGCCATAAAGATTTGATGGAGCTGCGCGATTTTGATGAAGAAGATCCCATGGAGGTTGAGGCATCAAAATATAATCTCAATTATATCAACCTTGATGGCAATGTAGGCAATATTGTAAATGGTGCAGGCCTTGCCATGGCAACAATGGATATTATCAAAAATGCAGGCGCAACACCTGCCAATTTTATGGATGTCGGAGGCGGCGCTTCTGCAGAGCAGGTTGAAAATGCATTCAGAATTATACTGGCTGATGAAAAGGTAAAAGCTGTTCTGATAAATATTTTCGGTGGTATTTTAAGATGTGATAATTTTGCCAGAGGTGTTGTAGAGGCAGCAAAGAAAACCGGCATTAATATTCCTGTGGTTGTTCGCATGGAAGGTACCAATGTGGATGAGGGAAAACAGATTTTAAAGGATTCAGGCTTTAACCTGACTAGTGCTGCCGATCTTCTCGATGCAGCAGAAAAGATTACAGCCGCAGTTAATTGATTGCAGAATTTGTATTTGTACAAAAAATTATCCATATGTAAGGCGCAATTAATTTTGAAACCGGAGCGTACTAAAATACGTGAGGATTGCATAATTTTGAAGCAACGCAGCAGATGGGTGAATTTTTGTCCAAAGAGAGGAGAATAAAAAGTGAGCATATATGTAAATAATGATACTAAAGTTGTTGTACAGGGCATTACCGGCAGTGAAGGCTCTTTTCATGCAAGGGCATGTCTTGAGTATGGAACAAAAATTGTGGCAGGGGTAACTCCTGGCAAAGGCGGCCAGAAAATGGATGATGTACCGGTATTTAATACTGTTAAAGAAGCGGTAAAAAAAACAGGGGCAAACGCTTCACTGATTTTTGTTCCCCCTGCTTTCGGTGCTGATGCCATAATGGAGGCTGCGGACTCAGGTGTGGAT
The DNA here is from genome assembly GCA_039714675.1 of Thermodesulfobacteriota bacterium. GTDB lineage: Bacteria > Desulfobacterota > Desulfobacteria > Desulfobacterales > Desulfobacteraceae > Desulfobacula. The sequence continues at coordinate 1,412 of JBDLIV010000368.1, read as the reverse complement.
TTGATCGTTACAATAACAGAAGGGCTTCCCATCATGGATATGGTAAAGGTTAAAAATTATCTTGATACAAAACAGTGTCGTCTTATCGGGCCTAACTGCCCGGGCATTATCACGCCTGAAGAATCAAAGGTGGGCATAATGCCGGGATGGATTCATAAAAAGGGCAGTATCGGAGTTGTTTCACGTTCAGGAACCCTTACATATGAGGTGGTTGACCAGCTTACAAAGCTTGGGATGGGGCAGTCCACCTGTATCGGCATAGGCGGTGATCCTGTGAATGGAACAAATTTTATTGATGTGCTTGAAGCTTTTCAAAATGATGATGAAACAAGTGCTGTTGTCATGGTGGGAGAAATAGGCGGAAGCGCAGAAGAGGAAGCAGCTGTCTATATAAGAGAAAATCTGACCAAACCGGTTGTGGGTTTTATTTCAGGACTTACAGCACCTCCCGGCAGAAGAATGGGACATGCAGGAGCAATTATTTCAGGCTCCAGCGGAACAGGGGCTGCAAAAATCAAGGCATTTAAGGAAAATGGTATCCACACCTGTGAAAACCTGGGTCTTTTAGGTCAGATTTGCAAGGATGTCTTTTAACATAAAAAATAAATTAGGTGAGGTATGAGCGAATTCAAATTTGAGACCATGTTCCCTTTAGGAGAGGACAATACAGAATACCGCAGATTAACCAAAGAACATGTCAGGGTAAGAGAATTTGAGGGCCAGGATGTGCTTATGATAGAACCCCAGGCTTTGACCCTGCTTGCAAACCAGGCTTTTAAAGATGTGGCACATCTTTACAGGCCAGAACACCTTAAAAAATTGAAAATGATTCTTGATGATCCGGAAAGTTCTGATAATGACCGCTATGTGTCTCTGGAGCTTTTAAAAAATGCTGTTATTGCTTCTGACAGGGTTTATCCCATGTGCCAGGATACCGGCACTGCAATTATAATGGCTAAAAAAGGCCAGAAGGTCTGGACATGGTCAGATGATGAAGAAGAGCTATCAAAAGGGACATTTGAGGCATATACTCAAAACTATCTAAGATATTCTCAAAATACACCTTTTACAATGTATAAAGAGAAAAACAGCAGAACCAATCTGCCGGCACAAATTGATATTACCGCTGTACAAGGTGAAGAGTACAAGTTTTTATTCATGGCCAAGGGTGGTGGTTCAGCCAATAAAACTTCGCTTTTCCAGATGACTAAAGCAGTATTGAACTCTGAAGAGACCCTGATTGATTTTATGATGGAAAAGATGAAAGATCTTGGTACTGCAGCCTGTCCTCCATATCATATTGCTTTTGTTGTTGGCGGAACCTCAGCAGAACTCAATCTGAAAACTGTAAAACTGGCCTCGGTAAGATACCTGGATTCCCTGCCAACCCAGGGCAGTGAATCAGGTCATGC
>JBDLIV010000367.1:0-2611 GCA_039714675.1 Thermodesulfobacteriota bacterium | reverse complement strand
TTCATAGTTCTGATGCTGGAGAACCTTCGGGTACTGCCGGCAAACCCATGCTGAATACCTTGCAAAAATATTGCATGACCAATGTTGCAGTGGTTGTAACCCGTTATTTTGGAGGTGTTAAACTTGGTGTAAGAGGATTAATTGACGCTTATTGTGAATCTGTGAGCAGGACAATAGAGTTAAAAAAATTAAAAAAACTGGTTCAAACTATCAAGGTTTGCATTGAAGTCTCCTATGAGTTTAACGATACCCTGCAAAATCAGATACAAAATTTTATTGTTGGAACTCAAAAATCAGATTATTCAGATAAAATAGTGCATATGTTTGAATTTGAACATAAAGATTTTACAAAACTTAATAAACTGTTTTCAGAATATCAATCCCGGGGAATTCTAAAATTCAGTGTAATTGAATAAAAAAGCATTGACAACTCAATTTTTTTAAGTATTATTAAACAATAGTTAATTATACTTAAATTTTATGATTGGAATTCGAAAAGGTAATGAAAACAAAACTTGGTGCACTTTTAAGAACTATCAGAAATTCAAGGCATCTTACAATTAAAGAGGTTACAACCAAAGCAGGTGTCAGTTCAAGTTTGCTGTCACAAATAGAGAGAAATCGAATATCACCATCTCTTGATACCCTGCTCCACATTCTTGAAGTTTATGGAGTTTCACCAAATAAATTTTTTAAGGATTATGAAACCAGTGCAAAGGTTGAGATTGTCAAAAAAGGAGATCGAAAAATTTATCAGCGAAAAGGCTTTAAATATGAAAAGCTTTGCGGTGACACTCAAAACAGGGGAAACCACTCTTTTAATGCTTTTTTTCTTGAGCTTGCACCGGGGCAAAAGCGTGGTGATACAGAGGATGGACATCTTGGCCGTGAACTTGGAATCGTTGTTAAAGGCTCAGCCCAGCTTTTATATGGAGAAGAAATATATGACATTCATCAAGGTGATTCAGTATCATTTTTTTCACAGATTCCCCATGTGATTAAGAATATATCTGATAAAATATTCCAGGCGTACTGGGTTGTTACACCAGCAGACGGGGAGGACTATTTTGGAGAAACTAATGGGAAAAACCATAGCTCAAAAAATATTTAAGGCTCATTTAAAGGATAAGCCTTGCGAAGATGTTAATGTATTAAATATAGACAGAGTCTTTTGTCATGAGATTACAACGCCGACAGCTATACAGGATCTTGTTGATCGTGGCAAGGATCGGGTGTTTGATCCAGATAAAATAAAAGCTGTCATTGATCATGTAACGCCTGCCAAGGATTCCAAAACTGCCATGCAGGGTAAAATCATGCGAGAGTGGGCAAAAAGGCACAATATCAAAGATTTTTTTGATATTGGCCAAAATGGTGTGTGTCATGCTCTCTTTCCCGAGAAAGGCTTTGTTCTTCCCGGATTTACAATTATCATGGGTGATTCCCACACTTGCACACACGGGGCTTTTGGAGCTTTTGCCGCAGGTGTTGGAACAACAGATCTTGAAGTTGGCATTTTAAAGGGAGTATGCTCATTTAAAACCCCTGAAACATATAAGATTGAGATTGTCGGCACTCTGCCAAAAGGAGTGTATGCCAAAGATATAATTCTTGAAATTATCAGACAGCTCGGGGTCAATGGAGCCACCAATATGGTTGTTGAATTCACAGGCAGTATTGTGGATGCAATGACTATGGATCAGAGGATGACCCTCTCAAACATGGCAGTCGAAGCTGGTGCCACCAGTGGGATATGTCTTCCTGATAAGACAACAGTTGAATATCTCTGGGAATTTATCAAAGAGGATTATTCAAGCAAAGCCCAGGCTCTTGAAATATTTTCAAAATACAGATCAGATGATGATGCAGTATATGCAAAAACCAAAACAGTTGATGTCACAAATCTTGAACCTTTAACAACTTTTGGATTCAAACCTGATAATGTAAAACCCATATCAGAAATGAAGGGAACAAAGATTGATCAGGTTTATATTGGTTCCTGCACCAATGGGCGGCTTGAAGATTTGCAGGCTGCTGCAGCAATTCTTAAAGGCCATGTCATTTCCGCAAGTGTCAGAGGGATAGTTTCTCCTGCCACGCCAAAAATATTTTCCCAGGCTTTAGAGCAAGGAATTATCCAAATTTTTATGGAGTCAGGTTTTTGTGTGACAAATCCAACCTGCGGTGCCTGCCTTGGTATGAGCAATGGTGTACTTGCCAAAGGGGAGGTAGCAGCTTCCACAACAAATCGAAATTTTAACGGCCGCATGGGCAAAGGCGGAATGGTTCATTTGATGAGTCCTGCAAGTGCTGCTGCCAGTGCTATTAAAGGTGAGATATGAGATTATTAGGCGTAAGTGATGGGGTAAAACATGAAAAAATTTAAAGGGAAAGCACTCTTTCTTGACCGTGCTGATATCAATACCGATGAAATAATTCCAGCCAGATATTTAACTGAAATTGAGAAATCAGCACTGCAGCCGCACCTGCTTGAAGACTTAAAGCTTGAAGGCTTTAATCCAAAAATTGATATTAAAGGGAAATCTGTCATTGTTACAAGAGAAAATTTCGGGTGCGGCTCATCAAGGGAGCATGCGCCATGGGCTCTTGA
>JBDLIV010000366.1:0-2618 GCA_039714675.1 Thermodesulfobacteriota bacterium | reverse complement strand
TAGAAGGGCAAAAGAACCTAATATTCTGGGAATGATAGTTATCACCATTGGTATTGAAATGATTATTTTAGGGCTTGTCTCCTGGAAATTCGGGGCAGAACAGAAAACCATGCCTTTTCCCATTGGACCCTATGATGGTTTTATTATAGGTGATATTTATATCAGTAAGCTTGATGTCCTTACACTGGTGAGTGCACTGTTTTTTATGATTGTGCTTTTTCTGTTTTTCAAATTTTCAAAACTTGGACTTGCCATGAAAGCCACCCAGCAAAATAATACTGCAGCACAGATTGTCGGGATCAGGACAAACAGGATCATGATGATGACCTGGGGGATCTCTTCCCTTGTGGGAGCCACAGCTGGTTTATTGATTGCCCCAACTGTAATGCAGCCTTTCATGATGTGGGATCCATTGCTTAAAGGATTTGCAGCTGCAGTAATGGGAGGGATGACATCTTTGCCCGGCGCTGTCATAGCAGCGTACATGCTGGGGATTATAGAAAATCTCTTTGGTGGATATATATCCATTGAATTTAAGACAGTGGTTGCGTTTGTTATTATTGTGCTGGTTTTATGTATCAAACCAAGCGGGCTTTTTGCCAGGCATTATGTTAAAAAAGTATAATTTTAAATTTGTGTATGCGTGAAGCAAAATATAGTACCAATAATTATTAAACAGGAGGATGTCATGAAAAAAAGATTAATGTTTATTTTATTTATCTCTTTAACATTTTGTTTAAGCTTTACCCCGGGTGTTTTTGCAGAAGAGGGTGTCACTGATACTGAAATTCACTTAGGTCAGTGGGGACCTCAGACAGGGCCTGCTGCTGCATGGGGTGCTGTGGCAAGGGGGACTGGCGACTATTTTAAATGGATCAATGCCAATGGCGGCATCAATGGCAGAAAAATTGTCTATCACATGTTTGATGATGGATACAATCCTGCTAAGACCAAGGCTGGTGTGAAAGAACTTCAGGAAGGTACTGGAATCTTTGCCTGGGCATCAGGTGTGGGAACTTCTCCCGGTCTTGCTGTAAAATCTTATCTTGCCCAAAAGAATGTTCCATGGGTAGGACCTGCATCAGGTTCTAAAGAGTTTGTCAATCCTCCCCAGAAAAATCTTTTTGCTGTCTATCCTCTCTATCAAGGTGAGGCAAAAGTATTGGTAAAATATGCCATTGAAACAATGGGTAAAAAGCGCGTAGCCGTAGCCTATCTTAATGACGGGTATGGAAAAAACGGACTTAAAGGAGCTCTTGCCGCACTCAAAGCTAAAGGTATGGAAGCTGTAGCTGAGGTACCTTTTGAAGCAAAAGATTCAGATCTTAAACCCCATATTATGAAACTGAGAAAAGCCAAACCTGATATGGTGCTTTTGTGGGTAACACCAGGTCAGGCTGCAAAGGTTGTGGGTATTTCCAAGGCAATGAAGTTTGATACACAATTCATGAGTGTCAGCACCTGTTCTGATTTTCCTTTCATGAACTATATCACAAAAGGTGCATGGGAGGGTGTGATCACAGGAACATTTGGTGAAACTCCAGATTCAAAACTTCCTTTGATGGAAAAATATAAAAAAGAGGTGTTTGATAAATTTGCTGCCAAGGAAGAGAGATGGGGTATTTTTTATTATGCAGGAATTATATTTACTGAGCCCATGATTGAAGCTTTGAAAAATGCAGGAAGGGATCTTACAAGGGAAAAATTCATCACTGCAATGGAAAATATAAAAGGCTTTAAAGGTATTGGCCCTGAAGTTAATTATACACCCTATAAAAAAGGTGATATATATTCAAGACAGGGAACTGCTGAAACTTTTCTGGTTCAATGCCTTAAAGATGGTGGAACTAAACAGCTTACCGGGTTAATGAGTACAAAATAGAATGGATACTTCTTTTTTTCAGGTGGACAATCTGGCCATCTCCTTTGGGGGAATTAAAGCCCTGCAGGATATAAGTTTTACCATGGACAGGGGTGAAATCTTTTCTGTCATCGGCCCCAATGGTGCAGGAAAGACCACCCTTTTCAACTGTATATCAGGGCTTTACAAACCAAATCATGGAAATATCAGGTTTCAGGGTAAAAAAGTTGATAATGAGAAGCCTGATATTATTGCAAAAATGGGTATAGCAAGAACCTTTCAGAACATTGAATTGTTTTCCAATATGAATACAATGGAAAATATTATGCTGGGCCGCCATATCCATATGCAGACAGGGCTTTTAAAGGGCATGACCATGTGGGGCAGATCCTCCTTTGCTGCAAAAGAAGAGATTCGACATCGGAAAAAAGTTGAAGAGATAATTGATTTTCTGGAACTTCAAAATGTTCGGGATAAATTTGTGGGTGCTCTGCCCTATGGGACTCAAAAACTTATTGAGCTTGGCAGAGCTCTTGCTCTCGAACCCACATTACTTTTACTGGATGAACCATGTGCCGGAATGAATTCAGAAGAAAAGCAGGATATGATTTTCTGGATAAAGGATATTCAGGATGATCTTGGAATTACTATCCTTCTCATTGAGCATGATATGAAGATGGTCATGGATATTTCATCCAGAGTTCTTGCCATAAATTTTGGGAAACCTGTTACACTTGGAGTCCCTCAAGAGGTTCAG
>JBDLIV010000365.1:0-2630 GCA_039714675.1 Thermodesulfobacteriota bacterium | reverse complement strand
CGAGTGAAAATGTGTCTATTTTTTCAAAGAAAGATCAATCCAATTTGTCCTTTAACTGAATCACAACTACCTCTCACTCCCGGCAATAAATTATTATTTAATAGTAACAAAATAAGCAAAATCAGGACCAGGCTTAATACTTTTGAGTTATAAATTATTGCAAAATAAATTTTGTTATGAAAAAGTAGTCAATAATCATGGGAAATAAAATACATTACGGATGGATAGTAATTTTTATGGGGCTGGTTGTAACTGTTGCTGCCCACGGTTTTGGGCGTATGGCTTATACCATTTTGCTTCCGGCCATGAAAGACGGGCTTCATTTTGATTACACCCAATTAGGGTTTCTGGGTACGGGAAATTTTATTGGCTATCTATCAATGGCTATTATTGGAGGTTTTTTAGCATCCAGGTTTGGCACAAGGACAGTGATCACACTGGCCCTGGCTATAATGGGTGTCACCATGATACTGACAGGATTGGCCAAATCCTTTGGCTTTGCATTTGCCATGCGATTGTTAACCGGCTTAGGAAATGGTGCAGCTTTTGTACCTGCCATGGCTTTGGGTTCTGCTTGGTTTGCCATTAAAAAACGCGGGTTTGCCACAGGAATTGTTTCAGGTGGTATTGGATTAGGAACATTTTTATCAGGGATCATTGTACCATTTATCCTAAAATCATATGAAAATGAAGGCTGGCGTTATTCATGGTATATTCTGGGATCTATTGTTCTGTTTTTAGCAATTATTGTATTTATCTTTCTGCGAAATCAACCAGGGGACAAAGGATTACTTCCAGTGGGGCAAAAAGAAGAGAACAAAGTTTTATTGCCAGACAATAAGGTATCCTCCCTTGAATGGGGCAAAGTTTACAAGATGAAAGCCCTATGGTACCTGGGAATTGTTTATTTTTTTTATGGCCTGTCATATATTATTTATATTGTCTTTTTTGCAGCCTACCTTGTTAAGGAAATTGGCTATACAGAAGCATGGGCCGGGGGTTTATGGGCCACCGTAGGAGGATTAAGTATTTTTTGCGGTGTGATCTGGGGCGGCATATCAGACCGGATCGGCCGGAATAAAGGTGCGGCACTGGCCTATCTTGTTCTTGGAATTTCCTATTTAATTTATGCCATATTCAAGAATGAGGCAGGGTTTTATTCATCTGCCATTCTTTTTGGTTTAACTGCATGGAGTATCCCGACTATTATGGCTGCCACAGCAGGAGATCTTGTTGGCCCCAGACTGGCTCCTGCAGGGCTTGGCTTCGTAACGCTTTTCTTTGGAATAGGCCAATCAATCGGACCGGCACTGGGGGGATATCTTGCAGATGTGAGTAACTCTTTTACACTTCCATTCCTTGTTGCCTCCGGAATATCTTTTGTGGGTATGATTTTTTCTTATTTTATAAAGCAACCTTTAAAAAACCTTTAATCAACCTTGGTTTAATAGAAAAAGGAAAATTACATGGATGACAGCAACCGTCAGCAAGTAATCAATGATCACATTCAAAAAGATGAGTTTGCAAACTATCTTGGGGCAAAAGTAGAAATTATCAAACCCGGACACAGCAGGGTATCTCTTACTATTAATGATAACATGACCAATTTCCATGGCACAACCCATGGCGGTATTATTTTCTCCATCAGTGACATGGCATTTGCCGCTGCCTGTAATTCCCACGGAAAAGTTGCAGTGGCCCTGAATGTGAGTATCTGTTTTTTAAAACCCAGCTTTCCCGGAGATCATCTGGTGGCAGAAGCCAGAGAGGATCATCATGGCAGACAAACATCATTGTATAATATTAAAATTTATAATGGTACTACAGGCGTGCTTATAGCAAAAAGTCAGGACCAGGCCTTTGTAAAAGACAAATGGCTTGTATAGCGACTCTCCCCCGATATAGCAGACACACAGTTAAACCATTTTTATATTGTAGGAAAGTATTTTTGAGGTCAATGATTATTATCCATGTCATGAACTTTTCAGAATTAAAAATCTGAATGATACCAAAATAATACTTTATAAAAGATTTTAATAGGAGCTGCTTTTCCTTGATCAAGGATACATGAATTTGGATATCTCAGGTTTTCCCGATGTTTGGATAGTCTCAATATACCTCAACTTGACATAAAACTAAGATATTGGCACGATAGCACAGAAATTTAAAAGCCCTATTTTTGTGGGGTACTCTCAATATACATGAAATTTTTGTGAAGTAGGGATATACAAGTGGGAACATAGAGAGAAACAATCAATATGCATGACATCCGGAGATTCATTCCGAATTTGTTACCAATCCTGTTGATGATTTATATTTGCGGACTCACCGCTTGTACACATCCCGTTCGCCGACTAGTGTTCCAGCCACATAAAATAGAGTTGGTACCACCGTTTCCTAAAGATGTGACTCACTTGGAACGATTCTGGTTGAAAACGGAACAGGGCGATGTAGAATGGTGGCTCTTTGAGGGTGATGGGATTGATGCGTCCCACCAAGGACCTGCGGTGTTGATGGCCCACGGCAATCGTGAATTGATCGATTTTTACTTGAATCGTGCTAAAACGTATCAACGCATGGGTTTCACAGTACTGTTAGGTGAATATCGAGGATACGGACGAAGCGCCGGG
>JBDLIV010000364.1:0-2639 GCA_039714675.1 Thermodesulfobacteriota bacterium | reverse complement strand
ATGCTTGCCATTGGAAGGGGTTTGATGTTAAGACCAACTCTTTTGATCCTTGATGAACCATCTTTGGGGCTTTCTCCCCTTCTTGTAAAAGAGATATTTGCCATAATAAAAGAGATAAACGCTAAAGGGACTACTATTCTTCTTGTGGAGCAGAATGCCAATATGGCTCTCTCTGTCTCTTCCACAGGTCTGATCCTTGAAAACGGGCGGTTTGTCATGAAAGGCAAATCAAAGGATCTGCTTGAAGACAAGGATGTAAAAGAGTTTTATCTTGGCATAAAATCAGAAACTTCAGCTAAGGGCTTCCAGAGATGGAAAAGAAAGAAAGCATGGCGATGAAAAATAACAATACAAAATTTGAAACCATACCTGAAATTTTTAATAAAGCAGTTGCACAATATGGCTCAAAGATCTCCATGCGCACAAAAGATCTTGGTTTATGGCATGAGATTTCATGGAATGAATATTATGACAAGGTCAAGAAAATTGGAAGCGCTCTTGTCTCCATGGGTTTTAAAAAAGGTGATGCCGCCTGTATACTTGGTGATAACAGCTTTGAATGGGTCATGGCTGACATGGGGATTCAATGTATCGGCGGTGTCTCTGCCGGCGTTTATGCCACCAATGCCTGGCAGCAGGTGGAGTATGTGGTTGATCATTGTGATGCAAAGTTTCTGTTTGTTGAAAATGAAGAACAGTTAGACAAGTGGTTGATGTTCAGGAAGAATACTCCTTTGTTACAAAAGGTTATTGTCTGGGATACAAAAGGGCTGTCAGCATTTAAAGACCCTCAGGTCATGACTTTTAACCAGCTTGTTGAAATGGGTGAAAAAGTCTGTGAAGAGCAGCCTGATCTTTTTGAGGATATGCAGACCAAAGTCACTCCAGATGATCTGGCAGTAATTATTTACACTTCAGGAACAACAGGTCCTCCTAAGGGTGCCATGCTCACACATAAAAATGTAACTTGGATGGCAGGGGCTGTCAGTGAAAATATTGAAATTCGTAAAACAGATAATGTGCTCTCATTTTTACCATTATGCCATGTTTTTGAAAGGCTTTTTACAGTCTTTATCCATTTGAAATATGCATATATTGTCAATTTTGTGGAAAGGCCTGATACTGTTATGTCAAACATGATAGAGGTCTCTCCCTCCATTGGTTATGCAGTTCCAAGGATATGGGAAAAATACTACTCCAATATCATGATTAAAATGAGTGATGCTGACTGGTTTAAACGCCTTGTTTTTAATTCTGCACTTAAAATCGGCAAAAAACGTGCTGACCTGATCATGGATTTTAAAACTCCAGGGCCTGTTTTAAGCCTGGTTTATAAACTTGCCTTTTTTGCAGTATTCAGAAAACTCAAAGAGAGGCTTGGATTTGAAAAGATGCGGGTGGCTATTTCAGGGGCAGCTCCCATATCAAAAGATGTCCTGCGATTTTTTCAATCCATTGGAATAAATCTGATTGAAGGATATGGACAGACCGAAGGAACAGGTGTTACAACGCTCTCTCCTGAAGGTAAAACCAAGTTTGGAACAGTTGGTCTTGCCCTTAAGGGTATTGATGTTAAGATTGCTGAAGATGGTGAAATCCTTGTCAAATCACCTGGAGTATTTAAAGGATACTATAAAAGCCAGGAAGCAACCGATGAAACCATTGTTGATGGATGGCTTTTAACAGGTGATGTGGGTGAGATTGATGAAGACGGATTTTTAAAAATTACTGATCGTAAAAAAGATATCATGGTAACTGCAGGCGGTAAAAATATTACTCCGCAGTATATAGAGAACAAACTCAAGGCAAGTCTTTATATTAATGATGCTGTTCTAATAGGTGACAGACGTAAATTTATATCCTGCCTTATCATGATTGATGAAGACAATGTTGTGAAATTTGCCCAGGACAACAAGGTGCAGTTTTCAACCTATAAGGATTTAACCTGCAGTGAAGAAGTGATTGAACTTATTGACAAAGAAGTCAAAAATGTCAATTCAACCCTTGCAAGGGTTGAAAATATAAGAAAATTCACCATTCTTCCAAAACGTCTTTATGAAGAAGACGGTGAAGTAACTCCCACCATGAAAATCAAACGAAAATTTGTCCATGAGGCTTTTAAAGACCTCATAGAAGCCATGTATTAGTATTTAGATCACAACTCACCCATCTTCTACGTTGCTTCAACATTTTTTTAAAACGCAGTACTTTAGTACAGCTTATTTAAAAAAATGTCTTGCGCCTTGAATGTGGGCAAGTTGTGATCTAAATACAAATTTTCTATATGATACTATTTACTTGACTGAAATGTCTTTTTAATAGCGAAAGTTGTTGATTTTTGCAAAATATGTTTCTAGGCAATAATTTTCTACTTTGACCATGGTTTCAAATGCTTCAGCAAAATCGTTTTTCCCTGTTGTAAACAGACCATGGCCGTAAACAATGACGCTGTCACTTTGTTCAAAGGCTTTTGGAAGTGTATTGCAAAGGCCAAACCGGCCTGTTCCAACCTCGCCCGGTACAATGGGAGTGGAACCTGCAAATCTTTTTTCTGGGCATTTAATATGGCATTGTTTATTGAATTTACAGGCAGCTTTTTCTTTTGGATCACAATCCATGGATACAATAACACAAAATTT
>JBDLIV010000363.1:0-2644 GCA_039714675.1 Thermodesulfobacteriota bacterium | reverse complement strand
GATTGGGTATCAAATCTTTTGATGGGATGAATGCCGGATTTTTGATCCATCAAACCGGCATAAAGAGATTCAAGATCAGGTCCTAATGCTGTGATAGCTTTTGCCTGGGTAATATAGACAGGATTCATGAAAGTTTTCCAGCCTTCCATCTATCGCAAAAATCTTTATAATACTCCGGCTGGGTTAAAAAGAGTTCATAATCTGTATTCAACATCATCTGCACAGTGAAACCTGTGGCTGCCACTTTGTTATCCTGGTCTCGAATAAAATATTCACTGTTTATTCTGGATGCCTGGGAATAATGAAGAACACCTTCGATTGTAATCTCTTCCATAAACCTTAAAGGGTGAATAAAATCAATATGCACGGTTTTAATCGGTGCCAGGATTCCGTGTTCGTACAAATCCATATAGCCAATCCCATATTGTTTCCCAAGTTGTATCCTGGCATCTTCAAAAAAACTGGTAAAATGACCATGCCATGCAATCTGCAGCATGTCTACTTCTTCAAATCGAATCTGCCTTTTTACTATGCCTGTCAACGGCTTCGGGTCATCTATGTTCTTTTTAAAATAAGGTCTTTTCATATTATTTATTTGTTGTTTTCATCCATATGGTTGATACATTCTGCCATTTTTGCCTTCACATATTTTTTAAAGGCAATGTGCTTCATATCACCGTCAAATTGTTCCGGAGAAACCGGATCCATGATTTCCATTTTAATTTTTGCCGGTTTCAAATAATACCGGCGTGGAGGCAGAAGATCCTGCGTACCTGTAATGCAGATTGGTATAACAGGAACATTATGTTCAATAGCCAGTTTAAAGGCACCTGAATAAAACTTGGTCATTGTTTTGTCTTTGCTTCTGTGACCTTCGGGGAAAAACAGGATATAGCTGTTTTGCTTAATATTTTTTTTTGAAACTGCAACCGTCTCTTCCCAGGAAAAATTTTCAATGTTTATATAGCCTGCTAGTTTCATGAATATACTATATAAAGGGATTTTAAACGGCCATGCCCTTACAGCAAAACAGACATCACTGATGGGCATCATATTCATACAATAAGTATCAAAAAAAGATCGATGATTTACAACAATGATTCCCGGATCTTTAAACGGATGCCCACTAATTTTTGGCGGAACAAATACAACAAAAAAGCTTAACAGGAATTGCCATACCCGTCCATAAATCCAGATACATTTACGTGTAATAAAAGAACTTGAATATCCCAGAATAATTTTCATAAAAAGAAAACCTAAAGGGAAAAGCATAGTTCCAGCTATTGTCCAAATCAAGATCAATGGAATGGCAATGCAGTTCATCAGGATAATGAAAAGAAATTTTATCACCTTGTTGTTCATATTATTTTCACATAAATTATAAATTGTCATATTCAACTCAATCAACAGGTTTAAAATTTAATACTATGGCTGCATTGGTTCCCCCGAAACCGAATGAATTTGACATTGCAAACTTTATTTCATTTTTTCTTACCGCAGGTATAACGTTAATTGGAGGACAATCATCGCTGAGAGCTGAAAAATTAATATTAGGGGCTATAAACTTGTGTTGGGCCATCAGGATGGTATAAATAACTTCACTTGCACCTGACATCCAGCATTCATGCCCGGTCATGGATTTTGTTGATGAAACCGGGGTATCCGGACCAAAAACCTGATTGATGGCGATGGCTTCAGCAAGATCACCAACAATCGTTGATGTTGCATGGGCATTAATATAATCTATTTCTCCAGGTTCTATGGATGCATCTTTGAGAGCATTTGCCATCGCTTTTTTGGAGCCTTTTTTATTTGGCTCTGACAATGTCCTGCCAATACCGGAAGAGAATCCATATCCGTCAATAACACAATAAATATCTGCATTGCGTGAAATGGCATGATCAAGTTCTTCTATGATAATACATGCCCCGCCACCACCGGGAACAAGCCCGTTCCGTGCCCTGTCAAAAGGCCGGGATGCTTTTTCAGGATGATCCGTTCGGGAAGAAAAAGCATTTAGCGAATCAAAACTTGCCATTGACATCCAATTTGTTTCCTGGGCAGCTCCAGCCACTATAATATCCTGCATACCACTTCTGATCATCATTAATGCCTGGCCAATAACATGTGCACCGCTTGCACATGCTGCACTGATAGTCCAGTTGGCACCTCGGGTTTTAAAATGGGCAGCAAGGTTCATGGTAATAGTGGAATTCATGGTCCTGAAAATATGGCCGGCGCCAATATAATGGGTTTCATTGTATTTTCTGGCAATATCAATGGATTCAACTCCGGCTTTAATTGTGCTGTCATTGCCGAAAATAATTCCGCATCTATCATTTTGCAGCAAATCATCAGAAAGACCGGCATCTTTAACAGCATCTTTTGCAGCAGCAAATGAATATAGGGCAGGCTCGCACATGGTCCGCTGTGCTTTCCTGTTAATTCCGTAATCCACAGGTGAAAAATTCAATATTCTGGATGTCAAAGGAGATTTAAATCCAAGGTTCTCTCTTTGTTCATCAAACACAATCCCGGAATGGCCATTTCTCAGGGCAGGCACAATAGACTCGGCATTATTTCCAAGACATGAAATAATGCCAATACCTGTAATAGCAGCTGATTTTGTTTTGCTTTTCTTCAT
>JBDLIV010000362.1:0-2666 GCA_039714675.1 Thermodesulfobacteriota bacterium | reverse complement strand
TGGGTAACGTTGAGATTGATGCAGTTCTAAAAAATGTCACAAATCCTGCCGATGCATACATGATATTCCGTTATGGTGAAATGTCCTCAAGGTCAACCAACCAGGTTATGGAAAGATACAGAAAGAAGAAAGGTTGGGGAGTTCTGGCAAAAAGCCTTGGTATTAAACCTGGGTCTCAAGAATTTCATTCTTTAAAGCGTAATCATGATATGGGTGGAATCCCCAAGAAAATGCAACTTCAATCAAAAAATAAAGGAAAAGGGAAGGGGAAAGGGAAAGGGAACAAAGGCAAGAAAAAATGATAATCTGCCTACAGTTTCTTAAAAGCTACAAGAAATATCTTCAAAAACAGTAAAATATATTATACTCACGAGAAAAATATCCTGATAACAGCTGGCAAAGATATTGATGATAAATTTTTATAATGTTTTTATACTGGACTCAGGACATATTAGCGTTTCAATATTATTTATATTTTTTAAAAAAAGGAGAAGAACTGATGACACGTATTTATGGAATTCTGGCTGCTGTATTGTTAACTGTGTTTCTTGTTTCCTGTGGTTCAAATGGAAATAAAGAAGCCAAATCAATTATAAAAAATCAGGCGAATGTTACTGAAGAGTATGTAAATGGTCTTGAGAAAGCTAATAATGCAGAAGATGTTGTTACAGTTATTGAACATTACACAGAAGGCATGAAAAAATTAATTCCTGAATTGCAGGAATTTCAGAAAAAGTACCCGGAATATAAACAAGGGAAAATGCCAGAGGGAATGGATGCTGATATAAAACGGTTGGAAGCAGCCTCTGCAAAACTGCCTGGAGCCATGATGAAGATAACGGCATATATGATGGACGGCAAGGTGCAGGCGGCTATGGAGCAGATGGGTAATGAAATGAGTAAACTGCAATAAAAATTTTTATTAAAAATATATGAGAAATAATCAGTTATTAATTTGATAAGGAGGGAAAATGATAAAAAAAATTATTGGTACTGTAATAGCATTGTTTTTTTCACTTGGTTCTGCAACAACATTTGCTCAAAATCCAGTACAAAAAAGCCCAAAAAAATGGAACCCTGAGGCAAAACCATCAACTAATCAGGCCTTTTATGATAAAAAAGGGAATGCTGTTGATATAAAGAATCTGGCAGAAGTTAAAGGCAAGGTATTGTATGATAAAAAGGGCAATGCATTTGAAATACAAAAAGGTCAAATTATACGTCTACAGGACAATAGACAATTGCAGAAACGTGTTGGACCTGCCCCGGTTGCATAATTATTTTTTAGTCTGTCAAATGGCAAAAATATAATGTATTTCAAGACAGAACAGACCCTAAAGGGATTCTCTCTGTCATTAACCGGGCCTGCGTGGCAGGCAGATCCTTGTGAGTTCAGATTCCCGAAACATATCTGGGAATCTTTCCCTGCCAAACAGGCCCTGGTTAATGAACTTGCTTATATATGCACTCTGCCTACCCCTCTTATTTTAAAATATCCTGCGGTGGAATACGATACTGGCAGGCCTCAATATTTTGAATTTTATAACCATTGTTTTAACCAGTCTGTACCTAATCTTGTTGAATCAATACCTTCAGAAAAAGCAGATTCTATTTATCACCTTTTTCATTCTATTCAACGTGAATTTCATGGAAAAGCAATAAAAGGTGGTTTGCAAGTAAGTAATGAATGGGACAGCAAAACAGTTGTTTTGCCTCTGAGCTATGGAAAAGACAGTCTCTTGAGCCTGGCAACACTTAGGGATTTTGGTTATAAAGTTATACCTGTTTATATTGATGAACGGGTTCTGCCGCGTGGCAAAGCAGTAAGGGCAACACTTCAAAAAAAATTAAACAAACAATTTGCCATACACTGTCATATAGTTGAGAATGAACTGCATCTCCTTTGTGATTACGAGGTATTAGAACAGCCTTTAACAGAATTACACCGCCTTCATGTTTATTTTGTCTATCTTTTGGCAATGATTCCCTTTTGTTATTATTATCGTGCTCCTACAATTGTTTTTAACAATGAGTTTCATCACAACCTTTTACAACTGCATAAAGACGGATATCTATGTCACCACAGGTATATGCAGAGCGCAGAAGCGGTAAAAGGATATGATAATCTTGTCAAGAATTTTTCATCTAACCAGATAGATGTTGTCAATTTCATAGGTGTATTGAATAATTTTAGTATTTACAAAATATTGTATGAAAAATTTCCTGAATTTAAAAACTATCAAGTGTCTTGCCAGATGGATACTCATGAATATCAAAGATGGTGCCATAATTGTTATCGCTGTGCCCGTGCATTTATGTTTTTTCTGGCCATGGGTATTGATCCTTTTGATATGGACTTTGAAAAATCTATGATGCCTGAAAAGAACAAAAAACATTTTGTTATATTCAACAGAGAACTGATTGATGAAGATCAATATGAGCATTATATGGCTGTTGAAGAGAAATTGGCGTTTTTAATGGCTCTGAAAAAGGGAGCAGAGGGTCCTTTGATGGATTTATTCAAGTCAAAATTCAAAATAGAAAAACCACACATTGAAGAACAAGAGCAAAGGTTAAAAAAAAAGGTGTTTTGTTTACAGACCAAACCCGGTTTAACAAAACTTGAAAAAAAAGCTGCAAAACTATATAAAAATTTTTTAAAAATC
>JBDLIV010000361.1:0-2674 GCA_039714675.1 Thermodesulfobacteriota bacterium | reverse complement strand
AATATACCAGGAAGATAATCTTATTGAGAATGCTGAAAAAAATGGTAAATATCTTCTTGACAAAGCCATGGAATTAAAAGACAAACATGCCTGTGTAGGCGATGTAAGAGGTCTTGGTCTCTTTGTGGGTCTGGAACTTGTTAAAAATAAAAAGACCCGGGAACCATTGATTCCGGTAAAAGCTAAAATCCAGCCCGGACTCAACCCTAAACTTGAAATAGGAAAAAAACTTGGAGAACTTGGGATGATGGCCATGGCAGCCAATCCTTCCAATGTTATAGCTTTGGCACCTCCTTTGATTATTACAAAAGATGAGATTGATGAGGGTATTGCCATCATGGATGAAGCCCTAAAAGTTGGCGATGTTCATGCCGAAAAATAGATAGTGATGAAACTGCCGGTAATAATTACCGGCAGTTTCATGTATATATGTTTTTTTACTAATAGAATTAAGGGATAGTGTTAGGGTCTGTAATGATAAAAAAGGCAAAAGAAGATGATGCAAAATCATAACAATACAAATGGCAATTTATTGGATATTAGATCTTTACAAGAACAGGTGTATGAGTATCTTCGAAATGAGATGCAGAGTGAAAGGCTATTTCCAGGTTCATTGATAAATATAAATAAAATCAGTAAACAGTTGGGAATAAGCAAAACACCTTTAAGGGATGCATTGATAAAACTTGAGTGTGAAGGATTTGTAACTATTTTGCCAAGACGTGGTATTATGGTGAATAAATTTACACTGGAAAAAATCAAGAACACCGTTGAAATTATTGCTGCCTTAGAGAGTGCCGTGATTGTTTCGGTTTTTGATAAAATAACGCCAGAACACATAAAAAAAATGAGAAAGATTAATACAGATCTTAAATTTACAATGCAAAATAGCACAACAAACAGCTTTGATAAAAAATATTATCAATTAAATATAGCTTTTCATGATGTTTTTCTTGATCTATCAAGCAATACAGATTTAAAAAACATTATCATGCCCTTAAAACAAAAACTCTATGACTGGCCAAGGTTAACTTATATACGGGAGTGGGAGTTAATTAATTGTGATGAACATGATCAGTTATTAACCCTGTTCGCCGATGGCACTCCTGAAGAAGCAGGTAGATTATGGAGAGATTTCCACTGGTCATTTGCCGCCCATGAAGAGTTTATCAAAAAATTCTATGCCCAGGGAAATGAACAAATTCAAAATATAATAAACAGCATTAATTGAGGATTTAATACTCCCAGACTGTAGGCAACTCATTACCGACAGCAACACGCCATCCTCTTTCAAGTTTGGTGGATGCCATCCAATCACCATAAACTGACAATAGGATATCCGATTAATATATATCGTATTACAAAAATTCAGTTCAAATATTACTTGACATTTTCTATGTATGATGTATTATCATTCAGATTGTGCTGATTTATGTTAAGCACAAAGGTTTCTTTCAAAAGGTGATTTCCCAAAAAAATTGGTATTACCCTAAAGTAAAGAAACTATTTTTTTATTTATTTATATTTTAGGAGTGTGCCAGTATGGCTAACGGTATTGTAAAGTGGTTTAACGACTCAAAAGGTTTTGGTTTTATTGAACAAGAAGGTGGAAACGATGTATTTGTACATCACACAGGTATCAATGCAAGCGGTTTTAAATCCCTCAACGAAGGGGATCGCGTTACATTTGATATTGAAGACGGACAAAAAGGTCCAGCAGCAACAAATGTTACAGTTGAGTAGTTAAACCTTGTTATTCAGCTAAGAAAAGTCATTTTTTTTGACTTTGATTTTAAAAGCCCCTGACCATTAATTAAGTTATTAAAACGGTCAGGGGCTTTTTTATTGTTACAACTTTGATGCCAGCACAGCAGCACCAATGGCACCATTTTCCTGGGATAGTTCTCCTGCAGTTATTTCACATCCAAGACGCTTTTCAAGGGCTGCAATCATGCCAGAGTTCTTTGCTACACCACCTGTCATTATTACAGGCTCTTTTATCTTAACTTTGGCTGCAAGAATGGCAATTCTGGCAGCAGCAGATTCATGAATGCCTGCTATAATATTTTCTCTTTTTTGCTGGGCTGCGATCATTGAAATAACTTCTGATTCAGCAAACACTGTACAGATACTGCTGATTTTTGAAGGCTTGTCTGCTTTAAGTGCAAAATCTCCAAGTTGATCCAGATTCACCTCCAGGGCATGTGCCATGACTTCAAGAAAGCGTCCTGTGCCTGCCGCACATTTATCATTCATAGCAAAGTTTTCAATATTGCCATTTTTATCCAGTAAGATTGCCTTGCTGTCCTGACCACCAATATCTATGACTCCTCTTGTTTCAGGATTCATAAAATATGCTCCTGTACCATGGCATATAATTTCTGTCATGGTTTTGTCGGCAAAATCAATACTGGCGCGGCCATATCCTGTGGAAACAATGGCTGTTACAGCTCTTTTTGAAATATCTGTTTTCTTTAAAAGTTCTTTAAATACTTTTATCCCTGCTTTTAGAGGATTATATCCCGTAGAAATAACATGGGTGCCGAAAAGCCGGCTTTCTTTTATCAAGGCTGCTTTGGCTGTGTTGGAACCTATATCTATACCTGCAAATATCAACTCAATTACTCCTTTGTTTGATAATTTCCATAAATGCATCAATGCGGGTTTCCACCTG
>JBDLIV010000360.1:0-2678 GCA_039714675.1 Thermodesulfobacteriota bacterium | reverse complement strand
AATACCACCCTTGGCAGTACCATCAAGTTTTGTTAAGGCTATCTGGGACAAATGTACAGCTTCATTAAAAATTCTGGCCTGGGAAATTGAGTTCTGCCCAGTTGTGGCATCGAGAACCATTAAGACT
This sequence comes from Thermodesulfobacteriota bacterium, assembly GCA_039714675.1. Classification (GTDB taxonomy): domain Bacteria; phylum Desulfobacterota; class Desulfobacteria; order Desulfobacterales; family Desulfobacteraceae; genus Desulfobacula. Next base: position 2,551 of record JBDLIV010000360.1, on the reverse strand, counting down.
TCATGGGGTGCTCCAGGCAGCCTTTTATTAACAGAGCGCTTAATTTTTTTAAGCTCTTCCATGAGATTCTTTTGAGTATGAAGTCTTCCTGCCGTATCAATCAATAAAATATCAATACCTCTTGCAATGGAGGCTTCAACAGCATCATAGGCAACTGCAGCAGGATCTGCCCCCTCTTTGTGTTTTACAATGGATGCATTTGATCTGTCTGCCCAGATTTCAACCTGTTCGATGGCTGCAGCCCTGAATGTATCTGCGGCTGCAATAAGCACTTTTTTCTCCTGGGAAGTAAATTTCATGGCAAGTTTGCCCAGAGTTGTGGTTTTACCGGTTCCATTAACTCCCACAACCATAATTACATGGGGTTTTTTAACAGGCGTCTCTTTCTTGCTGTCAAGATTATCTAAATCCTCCGGGAAGAGGGCTATCAACTCTTCTTTTAATACCTGTTTGAGTTCATTGGCATTGGATAATTTTCTGGCCTTTTTCTTTATTTTTTCCATCATTGCCATGGTAATATCAATACCGAGATCAGAAGTGATGAGCAACTCTTCCATCTCTTCAAAAAGATCATCATCAACAGCCTTATTGGAGACAAAAAGTTCATTAATATCTGTGGTTAACACCTGCCGTGTTTTCGAAAGCCCACTTTTAAGCCTTGAAAACATTGTGGTTTCCAACTCTTTTTTTTCAGAACTCTTTTTTTTAAATATATTAAATGCCAATTTGTATTACTCCTTAAAATATTAATTTTTTTTATGTGTTTTACATTTTTCTCATAATAGAATCAAGGTTGATTCATGATAAGCTGTTTTTTCAATTGGATATTTGCAGCGTTTTTTTTGACCCGTTCCCGGATGCATGCCTTCTACTGAACGTTGCAGTAAATTTTGAAAGTCTCTTTTTAGATATCTTCTTTATACTAAATATTTTGTCAAATCAGCTGGTTAACCCGGCAAAATCTCATTTTTACTCCTGCCGCTGCCGAATCTGCATCAGAATCAGCTTGTTATATTACTGTGATTTTTGGTATTGGAATTTTAATGGTGGGGTGATTTTTGTTTCCAAACGATTTATTAATATAAAAGTCTGGTTTGAGCATGGGAAACCATGAAAAGGGCTCCTTTGCACTCATTTTCCTGCTTTTAAAACATCACCAACTTAAATGGAGAGGTCAACAAGTTTGTTCCCGGACACTTAGTTGATCTTACTTTTTTTAAATAGCTGTCTTAAAATATTCTGGGTTAAAGGCTGAGTTATAATCATAAAAGAAGGAACCTGGTGTTTATTTATTCTTTTAAAAAGTTCATCGCTTTTAAACTCTGTGATATCTAAGACAGCTACGTCGTAAGTGTTATGTTTTAAAAATTCTACAGCTTGGTCACAGCTTGAAACTTCATCCACCACACATTCGATTTCACCTGGGTAAAGCAATTTCTCAATGGCAAACAGATTATTATATTTTTCAGCAACTAAAAGAATATTTTTGTTATCAGGTATAGTATGCATTCTTCTTACCCCTTTGTCTGTCCAATGTCTTTTCATTTTTCTTTTATTGTCTTCAAAAGGTATATTGTTAATAATATTGGATTCAACAAAAAAATCTATTGGTAGAAATGCTGATATTGAGGGGTTAGAAAATCTGAAAACAGGGGAGGATTTTTTCTAAATTATAATTTTTCAGTTTTAAGAGGTATAATAAGGGTGGCTTTTGTTCCTTTTCCCAGATTTGATTTTATATAAAAACCGCCTCCACAATGATGTATACGCTCTTGTATTGAAAATAAGCCAAAACCTTTATTTATCCTCTTTGATAAATGTGTCTGGTCTGTATCAAATCCAATCCCATTATCTTCAATGATAACCTCTATATTATTTTTATTACATCTGGTAAAAACCCGGATTTTTGTTGCACTTGCATGTTTGATGACATTAAACAAAAGTTCTCTTGCTGACTGGTAAATAAGAATGCAGTCTGATTCATCCAGAGGTTTTGATTTTTCGTCATCAAAAAATTCTATTGGGATATTATATAATTGAGATTTTCGTTCACAAAGAGATTCCAAAGCCATCTCAATACCAAACTGGTGTAATTCCGGCGGGCTTAAATCAAAGATTAAATTTCTGATTTGATCTAAGGTCTGATCCACAATTTTGATAACACTGCCAAGGTTTTCTTTAATATCATTTGAGGATGTACAATCTTTTATTTCATTCAGTTTCATTCTTGTTAGTGTTAATGACTGGCCTGCCTTATCATGAAGTCCCAATGCAATGGCGTGCCTTTGTCTTCCTTCGGCCAGGGATATTTGAGAAGAAAGCGCTCGCAATTGTTCCTGGTATTGGAAAAGATCGTTCTGGGCTTTTTTTTGTTCACTTAAATCCACAAAACAGGTTCTAAAAGCAAATGGTTTACCATCTTTAAAAATAATAGAAGAAGTTGCCTGTCCCCAAAGTCCAGAGCCATCTTTTTTTTTAAGTTTCAGTTCTACTGGACTGGGTTTTTGTACCTGTTCCTCTCTTTTTAATCGGGCAGCTATTAGCTCCACAG
>JBDLIV010000359.1:0-2686 GCA_039714675.1 Thermodesulfobacteriota bacterium | reverse complement strand
ACCTGCTTTTTCAAGAGCCATCTTTGTAGCTGGAATGGGACCGATTCCCATGTAAGCAGGATCAACCCCTGCTGAAGCATAGGAGACAATGGATGCCATGGGGTCAAGACCAAGCTCGTCCGCCTTTTCCTTTGACATGACAACAAGTGCAGATGCACCGTCATTCATACCAGAAGAAGTTCCAGCAGTAACAGAGCCGCCCTTTCTGAAAGGTGTGCCTAATTTTGCAAGGCTCTCTTTGGTTGTACCGAATCTTGGATGTTCATCTGTGTCAAATATTTTGGGATCGCCTTTTCTCTGGGGTATTTCAACTGGGACAATCTGCTCTTTAAATTTTCCCTCTTTAATTGCAGCTTCAGTCAGTTGCTGACTTCTAAGGCCGTATGCATCCTGATCTTCTCTGGAAACATTGTATTTTTCAGCAACATTTTCAGCAGTTTCACCCATTGTATTTCCACTTAAGGGATCAAAAAGGATCAATTGATCCTGAAGCTGTCCATGTCCGAGACGATAGCCCCATCTGGCCTTTTTAAGCATAAACGTGGCATTACTCATACTCTCCATACCACCAGCAACAATAACATCTGCATCCCCTGATTTAATCACCTGGGCTGCAAGAGTAATTGCCTTGATACTGCCGGCACAGGCCTTGGAAATTGTAAACTGTGGTTTTTCCTGTGGAATTCCTGCCTTTACTGATACAACACGGGCTGAATTAATGGGAAGATCCCCTGTTCTGTATCCTGAAGCATAGATAACTTCATCAATCTGATCACCGGTTAACCCGGCCCTTTTAATAACTTCTTTAATGGGAATGGGACCAAAATCAATATCACTCAATGCAGCAAGTGTTCCGCCAAATTTACCAACTGCAGTCCTGCATGCAGCAACTATAACTACCTCTCTCATATCTCCTCCTGAAAATATATTTTGATTACAATAAAACTTTAATATAGCTTTAACATAGCTGTATTATAAATACTTAAAAGTGTCAACTAAAACCTTTTTGAACCTGAATATTTGTTATAAGGTCATTTCTCTCTTTGACCAGCCCCGATAAAAAATTTTGGTTGACGTCCATGATTTTATCTTGTACGAAGAAAAAAAGAGAAATCAATGGTAATTTTTCTGTGTTTTGATCAAATTATTATAATAAATAGAAAATTTTTTCATTGTATATAGGCGTTATATAAATTTTTTCCATTTATTAATACTGTTATTGTGTTTTGAAAGATTAATATGAATAGAACTGCTTTTATAACTGGAACAAGTAGAGGTTTAGGCTATGCCCTTGTTGAGCAGTTTCTTATTCAGGGCTGGTTTGTTTATTGCCTCGTAAGAAATAATGAAGATGCAACCAAAATGACTGAAATGAATAGCTCTTATTGTATTCCAATAATATCAGATGTCACTTCAAACAAAATTCAATCTGATATTTCTTCTTCATTATCGAACTCAACTGTTATTGATGTTTTAATAAATAATGCTGGCGCTGGAAGTAATGCAAAGCCATTTGCTGAAACATCTGTTGATGATATCAGCAATCTACTTGATATTCATTGTTTAGGAGCATTAAAAGTAACGCAAACCATCCTCCCTTTTATCAAAAATGATGGCATAATAATAAACATGTCATCAAGATTTGGATCAATAACAAAAACTGCTTCAGGTGAACTCGATAATATTTCATGTTCTTATTCTTACCGAATAGCTAAAGCAGCTCAAAATATGTTTTCTCAATGTTTGAGCCGGGAATATAAAAATTCAAGTATTAAAGTTTGTTCTATACATCCCGGAAAATTAAAAACTGCATCCGCATCACTGGACGCAGATAGAGAACCAAGTGAAGCAGCAGAAACGCTACTATCTCTTATAAATAAAATTGAGAATGGTAGATTTTATAGCTTATTTGACGGTGAAATTGACTGGTAACAACACATAACAATGCAAATTAACTCGGACTGGCAAAAGAGAAATGATCAGACATGAAAACTGTATGGATCATAGGTGCCGGCCGGTTCGGCAGAATGGCTGTAACAAGGTTGAAAAAAAAATTTCACCTGTTAATTGTTGATATTGATAAAAGAAAGCTGAATGCAATAGAGGGTTCCAATCTAACCATGGAACAGGGCAATGGAATACAATTTCTTGCTGACAATCTTCGCCTGAAAACAGACGTTGACTGGATCGTCCCTACACTTCCGGTTCACCTGGCATGGGAATGGTGTCAAAAAAAAATTGGTATAAACACTCTTTCGCCCCTGATAATTCCAGATGAAATTGATTCCCTGCTGCCCCATCCTGTTCGGGGAAGTCAATCCCAGATTTATGTAAGCCATGCTGATTTTATCTGCCCGGATAACTGCATTGAACCTGATCATATCTGCACTTACACAAAAAAATCCCGGAAAAAAGATATGCACCTGTTACTTGAATCACTCTCTTTTAGAGAATTTCAGCCTCTGGTGATAAAAAGCCGGCAGCTTGCACCCGGGATCGGCGGATACCGACCCAGTGACCTTTTTAATCTGTCAGACAAAATAGAGCAGATAAAAGGCAAGCTTCTTATCTGCACTGCCTGCCGGTGCCACGGAGTTATAACAGGGGCATCATACCAATAAATGAAAAATAATAATATCCATACCTGGCGAAGAACAATACAGACTGCCACTGCTGTTTTTTTTAT
>JBDLIV010000358.1:0-2691 GCA_039714675.1 Thermodesulfobacteriota bacterium | reverse complement strand
TGACAGAGAGTTGGAACACCAGTTTAACGATTCCAAATCAACTTTTTTAATCACTCTTGATCTTCTTGCCAACCGCATGGTCAAACTCAGGGAAAAAACAAATATTAAAACCATTGTTTACACCTCAATTGGTGATTATCTTCCTTTTGTTAAACGTCTTCTATTTCCACTTGTGGCCAAAAAGAAGGGGCTTGCTGCCGACGTAGCACCTGCAAAAGATCTTTATAAATTCAAAGATGTCATGGCAAAACATTCTCCTGACTATACCCAGGCCGATGTAAACATTGATGATGTAGCAATGTATCAATATACAGGAGGCACTACAGGTGTATCAAAGGGAGTTATGTTGACCCATAAAAATATCAGCTACCAGATCCAGCAGGCAGAAGCCTGGTTTCCGGGTTTTGATAAAGGAGCTGAAGTTATGCTGGGTGCCCTGCCCATATTTCATGTCTTTGGCATGTCGGTTTCAATGAATTTTGCCATAAGAATGGGATGGGCCAATGTATTGGTTCCAAAGCCCCAGCCAGAACCTCTGCTTGAAGCCATAAGTAAATTCAAGGTTACCTTTGCTCCACTGGTTCCTACCATGTATATTGGAATGCTTGATCATCCTGATATAGAGAGTACTGATCTAACAAGTGTTAAGGGATGTTTTTCAGGGAGTGCGCCTCTACCTCTTGATGTAATTAATAATTTCCAGGAGAAAACCGGTTCTATTATTGTTGAAGGTTTTGGACTTACAGAATCTACTCCAGTAACCCATATCAACCCATTTAACGGAACAAGAAAACAGGGCAGTATCGGGCTTCCCATATCTAATACAGAATGCAAAATTGTTGACCTTGAAGATAATACTAAAGAGATGCCCATTGGTGATGCAGGAGAACTTCTCATCCGCGGTCCACAGGTCATGCAAGGCTATCTTGGCAAACCTGAAGAGACAAAGAAAACCATGACCGAAGATGGTTTCTTGTGCACCGGAGATGTGGCAAAAATGGATGAGGAGGGTTATTTTTATATTGTGGACCGCATCAAGGATATGATCATTTCCGGAGGCTATAATGTCTATCCACGTGATATTGATGAGGTCCTGTTTGAACACCCAAAAGTCCTTGAAGCATGCTGTATTGGTATTCCCCATGAAAAACGCGGTGAAGCCATCAAAGCATTTGTTATTCTCAAAGAGGGAGAAGAATTAACTGATCGTGAGGTCATAGATTATTGCAAAACAAAGCTTGCCACATACAAGCTGCCGACTGTGGTTGAATTTGCCCAGGAACTGCCTAAATCCAATGTTGGAAAAATTTTAAGAAAAGATTTAAGAAAAATGGAAGAAGAAAAGGGATAAACTCCCAGGAGAAATCCAATGACAAGCAATAGCCTGAAACAAAATCTGACCATAGGCAGTGAAAATTTTATAGTCCATAACATTAATTTACTTAAAGAGGCAGGTCTTGCTGAAATCAGGAACCTGCCTTTTGCTGCAAGGGTGTTAATTGAAAATCTTGCACGAAACATGGATTCAAAAATCATTCAATGGTCAGATATTATCAATGCTGCAAAATTCTATGAGACTTGTTCTATGGACTCCCAGTTGATTGCTTATTATCCTGCAAGGGTTCTTATGCAGGATTTTACAGGTGTCCCTGCAGTTGTTGATTTTGCTGCCATGAGAGATGCTGTAAACAAAGCAGGTCTTGATCCAAAAAAGATAAATCCTCTGGTTCCTGTTGACCTGGTTGTCGATCACTCAATACAGGTTGATCACTATAAAGAAAAAAATTCGCTTTATCTGAATGGTCAAAAAGAGTATCAGAGGAACAAAGAGAGATATCAGCTTTTAAAATGGGCACAAAAAAGCTTTGATAATTTCAAAGTTGTCCCGCCGGAATCAGGGATCTGTCACCAGGTAAATCTTGAATACCTTGCTAATGTCATTTCAACCAGACAGACTTCAGAAGGGCTTGCTGCCTTTCCTGACACCCTTGTTGGTACCGATTCTCACACCACAATGATTAATGCTATTGGAGTTCTTGGCTGGGGTGTAGGAGGCATTGAAGCAGAGTCTGTCATGCTCGGGCAGCCCTATTATATGAATCTTCCCCAGATTATTGGTGTCAATTTAATTGGCAAACCTAAAAAACATATCACATCAATGGATATTGTCCTCTATGTGACCCAGATCCTTAGAAAAGAGAATGTTGTTGAAAAAATAGTGGAATATACAGGGTCAGGGTTAAAAAACCTGACTTTGACTGACAGAGCGACTATTTCCAATATGTCTCCTGAATATGGTGCTACAGCAGGTTTTTTCCCTGTTGATGAACTTACTCTTGATTACCTAAAAGTTACTAACAGAAGCAAAACAGCTGATCTGGTTGAAGCATACTGCAAAACCTGTGGATTTTTTAACACCTATGACAGCGGAATAAAATTTACCAAAACAATAGATGTGGATCTCTCTTTGATTGAAACCTCCATTGCCGGTCCTTCAAGACCACAGGACAGGATTTCTCTATCTGAAGCAAAAAGCAAAACCAAAAAAATATTTGATCTTGGTAACAGAAAAAACATTAAAATCAATCCTGGAAACAAGCCTGATTATCTCACCAATGGAAGTATTGTCATTGCTGCCATAACATCCTGCACCAATACTTCCAACCCTTATACCATGATAGGTGCAGGGCT
>JBDLIV010000357.1:0-2700 GCA_039714675.1 Thermodesulfobacteriota bacterium | reverse complement strand
TCGATTAAAAAAAGCATTAGCCGTGCACTACTGTTTTCTCTGTCCATTGATAATACTTGACCGAAAAGATGTTTTGCTCCATTGTAGTCCTGAGAATAAAAGTGCATCATCCCTGCTGCCATAACCAGCATGGGATGAAAGCTTTTCTTCAGTTCCTTATCAGCCAGTGCCATGGCTTTATCCCATTGCCCCTTACGGGCTAAATCAGTAATCTGTTTTATTTTGATATCAACGGATAGATCCAGAACCCCATTCCATTTGGTCTGTCCGGCTTTTAACTCATCAAGAAAAGTCGCAGCCTTGGTAATGGGCAGTATCATCCCAATATCCGACAGTAAAGTTATCATGGGCATGGGTCCGGCAGTGTAGCCTAATGCAACTTTTGATGCTATACCTATAACCTTGCCGCTGGTATCAATAATCGGTCCCCCACTGTTACCCTTGTGTATTGAGGTGTCAACCTGAAGCATATTTTCAAATGTACGGCGGACATGTCCCCTTGTTACACTTACGTTAACCGTTTTTTCCTGGGTACGGCTGCCTAAAGGGAATCCCAGAGTAATAACCGGTGAAAGTTTTTGAATTTTCAGCGCTTCCATTTCATGGTCAATTGGCAGGGGTTCCAATCCTTCAGGCAGTCTGTCTGCTTTCAGGATGGCAAAATCATCCTTAAGTGGGGATTTGATAATCTGCCATGTCTTAACCGGTGATTTTGCAACCCCGGCTATGGTAAGTTGAGGGGTCCCATTAGTGCTGTAAGCTGATTCAACAAAATAAATATCTTCTAAATCAAGTCTGCCTGGGAAATCAGGCAGGCGTTTAAAAGCCTTTTCCCCTTCAAACCATAAAAAGAGTTGATAACCAAAGTGCACAGGTTTTTGAAGCAGTTTAAGCCTGTTGATAATTGCATAAAGGTTATTGTCTTCCAGCCATGGACAGGCAACATGGCGGTTTGTCAGGAGAAAGCCCTCTTTATCCACCAGAAAGGCAGTTCCCTCGGTTCGATTACGATAAAAATAAGTTTCTCCATCTTTCAGCCAGTAGTCAGCTACAATAAAGGCTACAGATGAAGAGTATCTGTTTGCAAAATCTTCAAGTACCGCCTCTCTGTTTTGATTTTTGAAAGGAAAATAGAGCCACGCCAATATACCAAGCACAAGCAGCAGAACCATAACAAGCAGCAGAAGGCTTATCCTTTTTTTAAGTCCTCTGATTTCACGTACAGGAGATGGTATGGTTTCAATCTTCTTATCTATTATCTGCCTTAAGTCTTCAGCCACTTCTGCCATGGATCTGGGCCTGAGATCAGGATCATCAGCCAACATAATTTTAAGCAGAACTTGAAGATCATGGGGAAGCTGCAATTCATCAATTTTAGCCTGGAAATCTATGATTTCATAGTCAGCAGCAAGAATTTCCACAAAGAGTTTTCCCAAAGACCAGATACCACTTCTGAAATCAAGAGGGCGTTTGTTTTTAATATCCGGATGGCTGGAAATAAGTTTCTTCAGCATTGTGGGAGACTGATCCACCTGTGGGTTAAGAAATCGGGAAAGTTTATAATCTATTTTAACTTCAAGGTTTTCATTATCGTCCTTGAGTACAATAAGGTCATTTAAAATAAGGTGGGGAATAAAATGTCCTATTTGGTGCAGACCCTCGAGAATTGATACTATCCTGTAAAAAAGTTTTAAAGCTGTTCGATAATCCTTAAGGCGGCCCGAGGCCAGTAAACTGCTCCAGGTTTCTGCTTCAATCCATTCACTGACCCTGTACCAAAGTCCGTCGGAAGATTTACGGATCTCAAGATGTCTAACAAAATAATTTTCCGGAAGTTTCTTTAGTTCCTCAAGCTCCTCTTGTAACCGGTCAGCTATCTTTTTATCAACTCCCGATTGGGGGGTGAAAATACGTAACATTACCGGATCATCCATGTCATCCTTGACAGCACGGCATAGTATGCTGGAAAAGCCTTCGTGGAGGACCTCTACAATTTGATAATCATCAATATGTTTTCTGCCTTCAACAACTTCGTTCCCACAGGAAGGGCAGGACAAGATATCCTCGGCAACAAGTTGACCACATTTTTGGCATAACTTCATACTCTTATTATATGAAATGATTTAAGCAAATGCAATTGATCTCCTAAATCAGTAATGCCGGTATCGTTTTTTTCAAGCTTGAAAGAAAGCACTCTTTGTGTCATATTTATTTCACTTGGTTTATAATAGTTTTTTTGATGTCATAAATATGGGTTACGTAAACTGGTGAGAGCACAATGAAACTTGCAAGAAAAGAGATTGAAATTTTTTGGAACAAGTGGAATGCTGCCTGGGATAATCATGATCTGGACAGTATAATGGAGTTTTTCCATGATGATATCTATTTTAACAACTGGACCGGCGGCTATGTAAAAGGAAAAGAAAATTTAAGAGATGCATGGCATGACTGGCTGTTAAATCACGGGAACTTCAAATTTTCCCAGGAGGAGATTTTTATTGATGAACAGGAACAGAAACTCCTGTATAGATGGAAATTGGAATGGCCCTCCATTGAAAAAGGATATCAAGGCAAGCCGGAAAAACGAAGAGGAGTGGATGTTGTCCATCTCAAGGATGGAAAAATCATAAAAAAGTTTACCTATTCCAAAACCACCCTTGAAATCAGTGATGAACGGGTCAAATTAACCCCATAAATAAG
>JBDLIV010000356.1:0-2720 GCA_039714675.1 Thermodesulfobacteriota bacterium | reverse complement strand
TTAAAAAAGCTATAAGCCCGCCTATGGTCATGGATTTTTCAATAACTTCAAAGCTGCCGGTCCAGATAATCATGGCAACACTGACAGTGCCTAAAAAACCAATAAAAGGCATGAAAATGGAAAATATTTTGATCTGAAACAGTGCTGTTTTAAAATGCTCAAAATTAAGGTTTTCAAATCTTTGCATGAATATAAGGTGGCTTGAGGTTGTCTGAATAATTGTCATCCCTGTGACTGCTTCTGAAAAACTATGGTTTATTTCACTTATTTTCTGGCGAATAGTTCTAAAAGTTGTTCTCAGTGTTTTTGAAAAATAGACAATACTTATTATAATTACAGGAACAAGGCAGGATATATAAAAAGCAAGTTTGATATTGATATTAAATAAAATTATCAATATTCCGGTCATAAGCATAAGATCCTTGAAAATAAAGATAAGGACAGATGTGAACATTTCATTCATATTTTCAATATCATTGGTCACTCTTGATACAAGCCTGCCAGAGGAGTTTTTATCATAGAATGCAACGCTTAGAAATGTCATGTGGGAAAAAAGCCGGCATCTTAAATTCAGGATAATTTTCTGACCTGTATATTCCATGAAAAGAGTCTGGAAAAAATCAATTATAAAACCTGTAATAATCAATATTAGAAAAACAAGGCAGAAAATTTTAAAGGATACAATGGGAAACCCAAATATGGTGAGTTGTTCTATTGGGTTTACAGGAATAATAAAGTAGTCAAATGCTTTTTGGATTAAAATAGGAATGATAAGTTCAAATCCTGTGACAATAAACACCAGGAAAGTTGTAAGGAGCAGCATCCATAAATAGGGTTTTATAAAGGGAAAGAGGGCTTTGACAAGTTTTAGATCAGCAAGCTTGATCTCTCTTTCTTCATTACTGTTTTTAAGCCTTTCAGACATTATATACCCTTTTCAGACTGCTGGACTTTGTATGATGTTTTATAAAAAGCATTACTTTTTATAAGCTCTTTGTGGCTGCCATAAGCTTCTATCTGACCTTTGTTTAAAATATAAATTGTGTCACATAAAGCAAGGGCAGAGATTCTGTGGGAGATAATAATTAAACTTGCATCAAGATTCATTTTGTTTAATCTTGAGATTACTTTGGATGCTGTGTCAGTGTCCATCTGACTTATGGGATCATCCAGTATAATTATGGGTTTTTGTGTTATCAAGGTTCTTGCAAGGGCAATTCTCTGTTTTTGTCCGCCTGAAAGGGTAATACCTCTTTCTCCTACTAAAGTATCAAGACCTTTGGGCATCTGCTCAAGGGTGGTTTTAAGGCAGCATACATTGAGAATTTGTTCAAACCTGGCTGAATTACAGCTTTTACCCATAAGGATGTTCTCTTTGATTGTACCTGAAAAGAGAAATGCCTCCTGGGGCATCAGGGCAATGTTTTGTCTTAAAAAATCAAGATCAATGGTTTTAATATCATGACCATCTATGGAAATTTCACCTTTTGTTGGATTATAAAGCCTTGGAATCATTTGAATAAGAGTTGTTTTGCCTGACCCCGGGTGTCCGGTAATACCGATGCGGTCTCCTTTATGAATCTTTAAACTTATATCTTCAAGCGTTAAATTATCATCTTGTTTATCAGGTTTTTTATCAGGTCGTTTGTCAGATATTGTACCAGGTTGTTGATCTGGCCTTGTCTTTCCATAGGCAAAGCTGATTCCATGAAAAACAATCTCTCCTCTGATTTTTGATATGGCAACCGGGTTTTCAGGAGTCCTGACATCAAGTTTTGAATCAATGAGCAGGTTGATTCTATTTAATGATGCCATTCCCCTTTGAAATAGATTGGTGAGCCATCCAATGGCAATGATTGGCCATGCAAGAATTCCAAGATATTGTAAAAAGGCTGCAAGTTCACCCGGGGTTAGATTGTCCTGCATTACAAGAAATCCACCGTAAAATATGATTATCAGGGTGGATGTATTGAAGAACAGGATCAGCATGGGCCGCAGCAAAGCTGTAATAAAGGCTCTTTTAAGATTTTTCTTAAAATAATCCTGGGAAGCGTGTTTAACTTTTTGACCTGTTAAATCCTCAAAATTAAATACTTTTATTATTCTAATGCCGGCAAAACTCTCCCTTACAAGCTCTGTTAATATGGAAAATGATTTTTGGGCGTTTGTATGAAATGTATGCATCTTATTACCCAGATTTTTTGTGACAATAATCAGCAAAGGCATGGGAATCATGGCAAAGGCTGTAAGTTTTGGATGAGTTACAATCATAATGGACAAGGTGGCACCGCCAAGAAGAATGATATCCACAAGTACAATTAACCCAAATCCAAAAGCCATCCTGATATGATTGATGTCACTTACAGCATGGGCCATGATATCTCCTGTTTTAACCTTGTCAAGATATGCCATGTCAAGGCTTAAAACACGTCTGAAAAGATCATCTCTTATTCTTTTTTCTACATTTCTTGCACTTCCCATGAGAAGATTGCGCCATCCATATCTTAATACTGCCATTACAAACCCGAGAGAAAGGATAAATATACATTGGAACAATAGTGTTTTGCTGTCAAAAGATGTCAACGCAAGTTTATCTATAATATTTTTTATAATCTGGGGAATGATGATCTGGACCATATCCACAACAACCATGCATAAAATACCAAGTAGTATTTTGTTTAGATTTGCTTTAATATATGGATATATGAGTTTCAAAATTG
>JBDLIV010000355.1:0-2736 GCA_039714675.1 Thermodesulfobacteriota bacterium | reverse complement strand
AGTTTTGTTACAACACCCTGAACTATATCCCCCTCTTTGACTTTATCAAAAAAGAGTTTCTGCTGTTCTTTTATCTCTTCATTGAGCAGATCCCGTCTTGATACAACAATATTTCTTCCACCTTCTTCAAATCTGGTTATTAAAAAATGAAAAGACTGCCCAACATAGTCTTCCTGGATTTCCACATATTTTACATCCATCTGGCTTACAGGACAAAAAGCTCTTTTTCCCAGAATATCAACACTGAAGCCACCTTTGATAATTCCTGTTACCTTGCCTTCAACAGGTGTCCTGCTCAAGGAGGCATCTTTTAGCATATTTGCTTTCCCGGCACCTGAAATCGCCTTGGATAAAATAATCTCGCTCTCACTTGATGAAACAACATAAAGCTTTACAATATCTCCGATCTTAAATGCGAATTCACCATTTTCATCAAGCAGTTCTGATTTCTCCACAACCCCATCGCTTTTAGTCCCGGTATCAACATATACCCTTGCCTCACCAATGGAAATAATTTCCCCTTCAACCATATCTCCATCGTTCAGCTCCTGCCCCATTTTAGAATCATATGATTCAAAAAGTTCGGCAAAGCTTTCCTCTTCAGTATCTTCAAATTCATTATTGTCATCAATTGAATCTGTCATGCTTTTTCTCCAAAAAATATTTTCTGTTCTGCGCCCTGTATTAACCAATACCAAACAAAGTGTAAAGATAAAATATTCTACAAACTAAATATTTCCCATAAAATCTCAAAATTTGAAGTTTGTAAAGACAGATAGTCAATAACCGTCCAGTATGCTTACCTTGCAGGTGCTTGCTTGAACATTACAACAGGTTCTACTATTCGGCTAAAATAAAATCATATACAATTTCAATATATTAAAAAACACCTTGTATATTTTACAAAATTCATGTATCATTACTTTTTTTGATTCTTCTGGTCGGTTATTCCGGCCTTTTTTTATTTTACAAGGAACCCCCAAAATTATGTCCCAGAAAACTTTACCCGTGACAGGGTTTGATGAAATGAACCTTAGCCTGGTTGTATTAAATGCCGTGCAGAATGCAGGTTATAAAACTCCGACACAAATCCAGACCTTGACCATACCCCATTTAATCCAGGGCAAAGATATGATTGGTCAGGCGAGAACCGGTACTGGCAAAACCGCAGCCTTTGCACTGCCCCTTTTGTCACGGATTGATCTTAAAAAAAAACGGCCTCAGGTTTTGGTGCTGACCCCGACAAGAGAGCTTGCTATACAGGTGGCTGAATCTTTTAAGACTTATGGTGCAGGGATGAAAGGGTTGAATGTATTGTCCATATATGGAGGACAAAGCTATGGTACCCAGCTGAACCAGCTTAAAAGAGGTGTACATGTCATAGTTGGAACCCCTGGACGGCTTATGGATCATATGCGAAGAAAAACTGTATCCTTTGCAGATCTTTCCTGCGTAATACTTGACGAAGCTGATGAAATGCTTCATATGGGCTTTATTGATGATGTGGAATGGATTCTTGACAAAACTCCGGACGACTCGCAGATAGCTCTTTTTTCAGCAACAATGCCAAAACCCATACGAAAGATCGCTCAAAAATATCTAACAGCACCCAAAGAGATCATTGTTAAATCAGATAAAACGGAACTTGAAACTATAAATCAGCAATACTGGATAATCCAAGGTATTAAAAAAATCAAGGCTTTGATTAGAATTATGGAAGCTGTGACCTTTGACGGGGTAATAGTATTTACTAAAACAAAAACTGCAACTCTTGAAGTTGCAAAAGCATTGGAGAGCAAAGGATTTAAGGCAGAAGCCCTGAATGGTGATCTTGCCCAGAGTGCAAGAGAGCGAACCATCAACCGCCTGAAAAATGGATATATTGATATCCTGGTGGCAACAGATGTTGCTGCAAGAGGCCTGGATGTGGACAGGATCTCCCATGTAATCAACTATGACATGCCTCCCAAAGTAGAGCCCTATATACACAGAATTGGAAGAACAGGCAGGGCCGGCCGTACAGGAGAAGCTATCCTGTTTTTAAGTAGAAATGAACGCTGGATGCTCAAAAATATAGAGAGAGCAACAAAACAAAAAGTCAAGGAGTTCCATCTCCCATCCAACAGCGAAATTAATAAAAAACGGGTTTCCGATTTTAACCAGGCCATTACGGAAACTATTGCATCTCAAGATTTAAGTTTTTTTCAGGATTTAATTGAAAATTATACCCATGATCAGAATATTCCAATGGCACAGGTTGCAGCAGCACTTGCAAAACTGAACCATGGAGAGACTCCTTTTTTACTGCCTAAAAATCAAAACCCGGAACATACAAAATCTGATCATAGAACTCTTGAGCCTACAAATTCCAAATTTAAAAGCCAGGAGTTTAAAAAGAAAAATTTAAAAACCAGAAATTTAAAAACCAGTGCGAAGAAAAAAAACCAATCCAAAAAATCCAATATCATACCTTTAGAAAAAGGAATGGAAAGATACCGTATTGAAGTTGGCCGCTGTCACGGTGTCCGACCAAGAAATATTGTTGGAGCCATTGCCAATGAGGCAGGTCTTGAAAGCAAATACATAGGAAACATTGATATAAATCAGGATTTTTCTTTTGTGGATCTTCCATTTGGCATGCCAAAACAGGTTTTCAAACTATTGGAAAAGACCCGTGTGAGCTCAAGGCAGATGGCAATTTCCAAATGTGCTTGAAAACAATAATCAATCATTTCG
>JBDLIV010000354.1:0-2741 GCA_039714675.1 Thermodesulfobacteriota bacterium | reverse complement strand
CATGAACAAATCAAAAACTTCTCAGAAAAAATTGAAAGCGGTCAAATAAAATTATGGAGCTTCTTCAAAAAGATATTTTAACAAAAGTTTCAAAATATAATCTTATAAGAAATGGTAGAATGATTTATATTGATTTGCATCAGAAAATTCAGGGGAACCTGGCAGCAGAATTTATAGCTGTCCCCAACCTCATTAATATTGTTGCAAAGCCGGAACATCAGGGGGCAGGTAAAAATGAACAACAGGCATTGGAAGATTGTCTGAAAAAAATCAAGGGTTTAAATCTTGAAGACCTCTTTCCTGCAGCAGCTCCTTCAACACCACCTTCAAAGGGTGATTAAAATTTTTATTATGATTGTGTTTGTTCGCCCATTTTTATGCCAATATTTAAGGCTTTTTTATTCATCTCCATAAAATCTTTTGGTATTGTTGTTTCAAGAACTTTTAAGATAGATTCGGGTTTTATGAGTTTAGTAATGCCAATCAGTGCTCCCAGCATACATATATTGAATACAATGGGTTTTCCAATCTCTTTTAATACAGTATCAAACATGGGAAGAACTCTATGTTTGGCATCTACTTTTTTTCCGATTGTGACATATTTTGAATCCACGAGAAGCAGACCCCCGGGCCTTATGATAGGAGAAAATTTATTATAGCTTTCCTGAGTAAGGCTCACCAGAATATTGGGCTGGATAACTTTTGGAAAATTTATTTCAGAATCTGCAATAACAATATCAGTCCTGGTAGCACCTCCCCTTGCTGCAGCACCATAGCTTTGGGACTGGATGGCATTTTTACCTTCAAAAATCGCTGCAGCTTTGGCAAGGATGATTGCGGCCGTTATAACACCTTGTCCTCCGGAACCTGAAAAAACTAATCTTGAACGCTCCATTATGCTTTTCCTTTCATTGCTGTCTCGATAATTCTATCATATTCTTCACAATATTCAGGGACATCCGTGTTTTCAACAAAAATTCCCCTCTGGATCAAGTCAGGATTTTTTTCCAGTTTTTTGGATCCGATTTTTACTGTATTGGTTTTATAACTCTCCATCATCTGGACTGCATCGCCTTCCTTGTTTTTTCTCCCGTAATAGGTGGGGCATTGTGTCAAGATTTCCACAACGGAAAAACCTTTATGATTGATACCTTTTTTGATTATATTCTTGCATTCATTGGCATGAAAAACTGTGGATCTTGCAACAAAAGTTGCTCCTGCACTTTTTGCAAGATCAACAACATCAAACTCTCTGTCAATTGTTGAATAGGGGGCTGTTGTGGCTTTTTTGTCACAACCTGACAGGGGAGAAAACTGCCCGCCTGTCATTCCATAAATCCTGTTGTTCATTACAATGGCAGTGATATCAATGTTACGTCTTGCTGCATGTATAAAATGATTGCCGCCAATTGCAAGGGCGTCACCATCACCCATTGGGACAATAGCTTTTAAGTCAGGTTTGGAAAGTTTAACCCCTGTGGCAAAGGAGAGCGCTCTCCCGTGGATGGTATGAAGGGAGTGAAAATCAACATAACCGGAAATTCTGGATGAACATCCAATTCCTGAAGTCATTACGATTTCATTTTTATTAAGTCCAAGTTCATGAACAGCCCTGAGCAAAGAACTAAGAACAATGCCGTGTCCACATCCCGGACACCATATATGGGGAAAAAAGCGTTGTCGAATATAGTCTTTAAAATCAAATTTTTTATTTGTCATATTATACCCCTTTCCCCTGAATCATTCTTAAAAGGGATTTGATATCAGTTGGTGAAATCAATTCTCCGGTAATTTTATTGGCAAGAAAGACATTATTGGGATTGTCAACTGCATTTTTAACTTGTGTGACCACTTGACCCATATTCATTTCAACCACAATAACAGCCTTGGCACCTGCACATTTTTCCCTTATCATCTCCACAGGGAAGGGCCACAGGGTCTGCAGCTCGAGAACTCCTATTTTCATACCACGGGCTCTTCTGTTTTTTGCAAGGTGAATGGCAGATCTGGCAGAAGATCCATATGAAATCAGGATATATTCTGCATCATCCAGCCAGTATTCCTTATACATACTGATATTATTAACATTATTTTCAATTTTATCCACAAGATGCCTCAAGAGTTCTCCAACAACGCCTGGATTATTGTTGGGAAAACCCCACATGTCATGGAAAAGACCTGTAACATTGTATCTGTGCTCTCCACCAAAATCAGACATGGGAAGTCTGCCGTCTTCTCTTGGAAGGTAAGGGTGATAGTCGACTCCGCCTTTGACAGAAGTTCTGAGACGTTCTACTACAGGAAGTTCTCCTGGTTCTGGAATTACAACTTTTTCTCTCATATGGCCAATGGTTTCATCAAGCAAGAGTACCACAGGTGTTCGATATGTTTCTGCCATATTAAAAGCATCCACAGTTATTTTGAATACATCCTGATGGTTGGATGCAGTAAGGACAATAATTGAATGATCACCATGGGTTCCCCATCTCGCCTGGTTTACATCTCCCTGGCTTACATGGGTGGGGTTTCCTGTTGAGGGTCCACCTCGCTGAACATTGGCAATTACACAGGGAATTTCTGCCATACATGCATATCCGAGGGCTTCCTGTTTAAGGGAAAATCCAGGGCCTGAAGTTGCAGTCATGACTTTTTTCCCAGTAAGTGATGCACCAATGATTGCACCCATTGATGCAATTTCATCTTCCATTTGAATGAACTTCCCGCCTTTTTGGGGAAGCCGC
>JBDLIV010000353.1:0-2742 GCA_039714675.1 Thermodesulfobacteriota bacterium | reverse complement strand
CTTAAATTTTGTCATAACTAATCCTAAAATAAAAAAACCATTCTCATAAATTATCAGACACCTGATAATCAGAGGATGGTTCAAGTAAAATTCGTTCCCTCCGCCGGTATTATCCGGATCAGGTTATGGACGGTCAGGTTTAACCCCTCTCAGCATGAAATCATGCTCCCGTACAAATCTCTTTTTTTTTGCTTAATCGGTTTAATAAAATTATCTGTTTCAATAGTCAAGTTTTTTAGATTTATGATCTGGATATTAGCCATGAAAAATTTTATAGAACCATGATTTTACCTTATAGTAGATCCAGGGGATTTACCTTTTGACTGCTTGGTTGTCTTGCAACAGGTTCTATTCTGAAGGTCACACGTAAGATTTGCTGCACTGGCCGCCGAAAACTGGTAATTTTTATTTTTTTAAGGTGGTTTGTTGTTCCCCTGTCGCTTTAAAGTAATAACGGTTTAGATCAAACAAACCTGCATTTATCGGCTGTTCTCGCTTAAACTGTTGCTGGAACCAATCATAGTGTTTCCAGAAATCATCATTTGCCCTGTTGATGCCATATTTTCTTAATCGATCCATATCCTTTTCTCCACCATGGAAGTGTGACAGCAGGTCAAGAAAATCAGGAAAATCATCCTCGTGTACATCAAAAAAATAGTTTGGATAAGAACCGATAAAGCCCTCAATAAAATCAGCCCTGTCTTTTGCTGAGTTCAGCTCCTTATTCTCACTAAAAAGATAAGTAACATTGTCATGCCATCGATTAACTATCATGGAAATTACGATATCCTGACTGTCTCTGGTACGGATACGCAGATAAGCCAGATTGAGATTGTGGTCATTAAAGTGAGCAAAGAATGGGGATTCAGGCTTGGAAATTGCGCGTAATCCCTGTAAATAATCGTTCAAAGTTTTATATTGCTCTGGCAAAGGTGGATGTTCCTGTCCATTATAAAAGTAGTTGATGGGATCAAAGCCGATCCCAGATGAGGGCAAAATTTGATTATTCACAATGGATTCAATAAACTCACGCTTTGGAGCATTTGTAGAAAAATCTATTTTGGTGGCCATTTTTCCCGGGAAGGTGTGAATATCTTTAAAGTCAACTCCCTTATACCATGACTGCATAAGTTCCTTTCTCTTTTGCTCAGGTAAAAAATCAAGAAAATAGGTTTCACCTTCCACTCGCAGAGTATCCATATAGAGGCGAACAGCAAGTTGATGTCCCAGTGTTCCATATACATCAAATCCAGCTACCAGTGCGTAGTAAATACGTTCAAACAGCGGATAATCAATAACCCACATTGTTTTTGGCAGTTCTCCAAGCACACCTCTATGTACTGACGCACTGTCAAAGTGCCGGTACACGGTAAGCAACGATGCATCTGAAGCCTTGCTGCCTTTCCATATTGAGTCATAACCCAGGCCATCAGTGTATAAATGGTGCGCGAGATAAAAGTTTTGCCGCTCTTTAAAATAGCGCAGAACAGCCTGATGATATTGATTATTGATCAACTTTGAGACTGGGAAATGACTTCCCTGATCAATCGGCATTATGAGATTTTTCTGTTGCAATTTTAAAAAGGCTGGATATTGTACAGATAAATCATGTTCGGGATCAAGAAACATCACCCAGAAATGATCTTGAATAACATCGAGAGCAACCTGACCTCTACATACAGGCCCACGTATAAAGGTCATAATAATGTAGTGTGCATTATCAAGCAGAAACTGATATCGTGATCGAGGTGGAATCTGCTCAAAGGAGACAAAGGGATTGGCACTGTTTTTTTGTTCGTAGCCAACTATATGCGGTTTGAGAAGCCAGGTCGGCTCAATAAAAATCTCTTTGAATCGGGTCATCTTAGCTTCATCCAACAAAAATACCATGTGGGTTTTATGGACAATGGTAGAGTGAATTTTTCTGAAACGATAATAGAATTTATCCACACCCGGTGAGTCATAGGGACGAACAGTATTGATTAATTCCACTGGCTGCCCAGCTGGAGTTTTAGAACGAATTAATTCATAAAAAATATTGGAGGTAGTTCCGAATTTTATATGTGCAAGAAAAAGATGTTCAAAAAGATAGCGGGAAGTCATGATATGTTTTGGATCATTCTGGTTTAAAAAAGCTTCCCATTGTTGAATTGCCTCAACATCAACAGATGCAGGAGCTGTAAGAATTTTTTGTTTCTCGGCATCAGGTCCTTTTGCACCCTGAGCTAACCAGCCTGCAATTATTCCAAATTCTTTTTCTGTCAGAGGCGGAAAACCAAAAGGCATTCCACGATTAGGATGTTTTTTTAGATATCCACCAAGTTCAATATCTGTTTCTGAACAAGTCAGATCCTCATCTTCTGAATGATAATCACCTATGCTTTTTGGGTTCTTCATTTTATGGGAGAGAAGCTGCAGCATGATTGAATTATTATATCCAGTCTGAGCTTTACTTTCGGTTACGCTGAAAAAATCTTTTTCCCTCCACTCTTTTGTTGTCATGGCATCAATAAAAAGACGGGTTGGATCCATTGTGGTCAGGCGGGTGGCTTGATACACTGCTTTTTTACTCCCTCCACGATCAACCCCTTCAAAGGAACTTAATTTAAGTTGACACGGGGAGTTATAGCAGGAGTGACAGACAACACAACGCATATCAAGAATAGGTTTTACCTCACTTAAATAATCAATCTTTCTATAAGGCATTTCTATCACAACAGGTGGTGGAGCTTGAGGCAGGCA
>JBDLIV010000352.1:0-2759 GCA_039714675.1 Thermodesulfobacteriota bacterium | reverse complement strand
ATGAATAAAAATTTTAAAATTATCATTGAGTATGACGGTACTCAATTTTTTGGCTGGCAAAGGCAAAAAGATAAAAAAACAATCCAGGAAGAGATTGAAACTGTTTTAAGCAAAATTTTGAATCAGAAAATTACAATCTACGGCTCCGGCAGAACCGATGCGGGTGTCCACGCCTTTGGACAGGTTGCCAATTTTCATGCTGGTACTGATATTAATCCCTTGAAACTGAAAAAAGCAGTAAATTCTCTTATCAAACTGCCAATTGTTATCATGGACTGTACTATTGTGGATGATAAATTTCATTCCAGATATAATGCACTGTCTAAAGAGTATCACTATTATATATTAAACCAGGAAGACCCCTGTGCCATAAAAAGGCAGTATCAATGGCATATCAGGCATGATCTTGATATCAAATTAATGAATCAATGCTGTCAGGCAATCACTGGAATTATGGATTTTAAATCATTTGAAAACAGCGGGAGCCCGAGATCCTCAACCATAAGAGAGGTGTTGTTCTCAAACATAAATCCATTAAAAAAAAACAGGCTTGTATTTAAGATCTGTGCCAGAGGGTTTTTACGATATATGGTGAGAAACCTGATTGGAACCATTGTGCTTGCCGGGGCAAACAAAATAACACTTAATGAATTTATAAAAATTGTGGAAGCAAAAGAGAGATCAAAAGCCGGCCCCACAGCACCACCCCACGGTCTGTTTTTAAGAAAAGTAAATTATTCGTGAGCTTTTATTTTTTGAATATGGTCATTGTAATAGGAGATAATATCTCTTCTATCTATAAGGCCTATAAGAGTGTCAACGTCATTTTCATCCATAACAGGCAGACTATTAATATTTTTCTGAGTAAGCTTTAACAATACTGTGTTCAAGTCTTCTGAAAGAGTAGTATAAATCAGATCTGTCACCATAATATCTTTCATGACAACAAGTTGTTCTATATGCATTGTAAATATAACTTCTCTTACATCATTGGAGGAAAAAATCCCTGATACATCCCCGCTGTTATTGATAACAGGAAAATAGTGCTGTTTAGTTGTTGCAAATATTTTTTTAAATTCACTGAACGGCAAATCTTCATTCACACACCTGACTTCTTTTATCAGATGTCTTAAATCACCAATTTTCAAAGTTTGGAGGATATCCATCATAACCTCGCCGGCATGGGCAGGAGAATCAACCCTGGATTGAAGCTGATTTTCAAATATAGTCCATTTTTTGCACAGCAGATAGCAGATGGAACAGACCATAAGACTTGGCAGTAAAAGGTGATAGGAGTTTGT
This sequence comes from Thermodesulfobacteriota bacterium, assembly GCA_039714675.1. GTDB lineage: Bacteria > Desulfobacterota > Desulfobacteria > Desulfobacterales > Desulfobacteraceae > Desulfobacula. The sequence goes on along the minus strand of JBDLIV010000352.1, from coordinate 1,458 downwards.
CATTTCACTGATAAAGATAATGGTTGAAATGGGAGTATTGGATGCAGCAGCAAAAAAACCTGCCATTCCCACAATAACAAAAGAGCCGGGATTTGTGACAATTGAAGGTATAAACATATGAAAAATTTTCCCAACAGCTCCGCCCATAGCTCCTCCAATAACAATTGATGGGCCGAATACCCCGCCACTGCCACCGGAACCAATGGAAAATGAGGTTGTAAATATTTTACCAAGAGCCAGGGCAATCAAAACAGGAATAGCAACCTGATTATAAATTGCCTGTTGAGCCATTCCATAACCAAATGCAAGGGTATAGGGAAGAAAAAATCCAATAATCCCTGTGAGCAAACCACCTATGGCAGGTTTGATATGGTTTGGAATTGAAAATTTTTTAAATATACCAATTACTCCGTAAAATACTTTAATATACAAAATAGCCGTAAGAACAAGGACAAAGGATAAAACAATATATGGGCCCAATTCCAGAGGATTGTTAAAGATAAAACCTGGAGAGTCAAAAAGTGATCCCCACCCAAAAACAAGACAGAAAGTACAATATGCAACAACAGAAGAGATACCAGCAGGTATGATAACTTCAGATTCAAAATCAGGATCACGATATAGAACTTCTGCAGCAAAAAGAGCTCCTGCAAGGGGAGCACGGAATATGGAACCTACTCCTGCTCCAATACCGGCAGCCATCATTATTCTTCTTTCCCTTTCAGAAAGATTGAATTTTGTGGCAAGAAAAGAGCCAAACCCTGCACCGATCTGGGCTATGGGACCCTCCCTGCCGCCTGATCCCCCGGTTGTCAATGTTATGGTGGAGGCAATTGTTTTTATAAAGGGAATTCGACTGCGGATAAATCCGGCTTTATTGTGGTAGGCATCAATGGCAGCATCTGTTCCATGGCCTTCTGCTTCAGGAGCAAAAGTATATACCAGCCACCCGCTTACAAGACCGCCAACAGCCGGTAAAATCAAAAGTATCCATCTATTAAAAACAGTTTTTGTGTGGGGTAAAAGAAGATGTTCTCCTGCTGGAGCATCGGGTCTGTATCCTGCCATGAGATCCAGAAAATAATGCATGCCAAGGCCGCATAAATAGTGGAAAAGAATAGCACCGCAGCCTGCAATCAATCCTATTAATACAAAGTAAAACAGCCATCTGCCTGCAACAGCGATGTCATGTTGTGATCCCAGTTTTTCTCTGAAACCCATTATTGTTAACTTTGTCTCAAATCTCTAATACCGCTTAAAATGATATCAAACAGAGTTGCAACATCATTCTCTTCAAGACAGGAAAAGGCTACCCTGATATTGTTATCCCCAATGGAAATCAAGCCTGTTCCATAATTTTCAAGAAGATGAAGTCTTAAAGCTTCAGCATTGACATCTTTAAGCCGGATACACATGAAATAGCCGGAATTAAATGGATAGACATCAAATGCATCTTGA
>JBDLIV010000351.1:0-2766 GCA_039714675.1 Thermodesulfobacteriota bacterium | reverse complement strand
ATGTTTGGTGTGGCAGGATTTGATGAGATGCCCGGGATAACCAGGATATTTTTATTATCTTTTCTGCCTTTGCCAATATAGACATTCCCCTCCCTGACAATTATGTTTTTTGTTCCCTTAAGTCTTGAATTTTTTTCAACTCTGGAGCTGTCATTTTTTAAGGCCCCGGTTTTATTTATAAGTTTAATCTTGGTTTCCCGGGTGACATCTCCAAGAAGGCTTAAACCTGATATCTGATAAAGAAACGCTCCTTTGACCTGAGCTATAACTTCTTGAAGATTTTTTATTACCAGGACATTTGTATTAGTGACCTGGGAGATTGAAATATTATTCATATCAAGTTCATCAAAGACAATACCTTCAAATTTTTCACTGATTCTGCTGGTGCCGACTGTGACGGTTTTAGCCTGATGTTTAATAGCATCTACAGGTCTTGCCATGGTGTTGATTGCCTCCCCCATATTGTCAAAAAAAGTATTCAGCATATTGGATGGCGTACCTTTGGTTGCAAAATCAATTTCAAAATCTGAGACCGGCAGTCTACCCGACAGATATTTTAAAAGCAGTGTAATATTGGTAGAGTTGTCAAGACCCATGGCAGCAGGAAAGCCTCCCTGACGCCTTCTATTTGAAAAGGTATTGGAAAATTGTGCAATGGTTTCTCTGAATTTTTTTTCAAGGAGAACTTCATAAACATCATGTCCCATGGAAGTATATTCATCAAGGAGATCCTGAACCTGCTCTCTGCCTTTATAGATGAATCTTGAGCCTTCATTAATGGCAAGAGCTGCATAATATCCCCAGATATGTCCAACAAGGGTATTTAAGACAGGAGCAAAATGTTCCTTTGTTTCAGGTATTTTAAATACATCCTTTGCATAGATATCAAATCTGTCTTCACCAATATTTGTTATAACCACAGGGCTTGCCTTGTGTGCATGGAATATTGCAGTATCTTTTATAATATCTCCAAGAACACTCTCTCTTGTTCCTGCAGCGCAGATAATGATCAAAGGTTCGCTGGAGAGGTCAATATGTTTTTTGTCTTCAATAAAATCAGATGAAATGGTTTTATAGCAAAGCTCACTGAGCTTGATCCTTATTTCATCGGCTGAAGTTTTGTTTGAGCCTGATCCCACTGTTGCCCAGTATTGTTTTGAGACGGCAAGTTTGAAAGCAGATTCTTTGATTTGATCTTTCATATCAAGAATAGTTCGCATTTTATCGGGCAGACTCATTATTTCATTTATCTGTTCTGTTATAAACTTACTGGATTTTGCTTTGGTAATTCCTGCAATATGTAAACCAAAAACAGCACCGGCGGTAATTTGTGAATAAAAGGCTTTGGTTGATGCCACTGACATTTCAATATCTCTGCCTGAACTTGTATATAAGACCCCGTCTGTTTTAAAAGTGAGGTCAGAATCTCTGCGGTTGACAATGGCAAGGGTTTTTGCTCCGCACTCTTTAACCATGTCAACAGTTCTATTGGTATCGGTTGTTGTGCCGGACTGGCTTATGGCTATGACAAGGGAGCTCTTCATTGAGTTTTTAGCTTTTTTTCCCGTGGCAATACTGAATCCTGAAAGTTCTGATGATTTCAAAGCTCTTATGTCGATATCTTTATCACCAAGATAGAAGTTCAGAAGGTCAGCACATCCCTGGGCAGCTATCCCGGCCGTACCCTGACCAATATAGTAGACTTTTTTGATTCTATTGTTTTTAAAATCATTTTCCAGGGATTTTGGAATTGCTGCCTCATCAAGAAAGGTTGTAAAGAGATTGTCTTTGGTTTGTTTGAATTTGTTTTCCAGGGTTTTCTCAACAGAACCGGGAGATTCTGAAATCTCTTTTAAAAAATAGTGGGGGAAATTTTGTCTGTCTATATCTCGTGATGTTATCTGGCTTGTCAATATTTGGTCTTTTTCTATGGTGATGGGAGTGTTGTCATAGTAAAAAGATTTAATGCCAGATACTCCCCCATTTGAGTTCTGGTCAAGAAGTACAATCTGTCCCTTCTCCTCCCCATTCAGTTTGATATAGTCCTGGGTTTCTTCCACAATGCCATAGAGTTCAGAGGCTGCAAAATAGTGGTCCTGGGCAAGTCCCACAAAAATAGCCTGACCACTTCCTTTTTGTGCAAGAAAGAGCTTGCCAGGAGCAAGATCAGAATGCATGCTGATGGCATGGGAACCCTGAAAGTCATTGACTGCAAGTCTGAAAGCCTCTTCTATGGGATAATCCTGTTTAAGATAATATTCAATCTGGAGGGGGATCAGTTTGGTGTCTGTATTAATATCTTTATGAATTTTATCATATCTTGCTTCATATTCTGTTTTTAATTCAAGATAGTTATCAATATCACCATTAAGGCAGACATGGATAATCCCTGTTTTACCAATTTCGTTATCCGTGGGGGTATTGTCCTGGGGATGGCAGTTGGCAACATTAATATCGCCGATTGAAGCCCATCTTGTGTGTGCAGAGACTGAGTTTGCTATGAAATTATACTCGGTAAGCATCTGGAGCATGAGATCATTTTTAATCTGGCTTCTCAAGAATGATACATTATCTCCAAGAGCACCGATTTCTGCAGAGAATTTATAGGCAAAACAAATACTTACATGATGATCGCCATTTTCTGGAAAAGTATCATTAATAGTAAGGCTGTTATTGGATAATACAAGATGATTGGTCCTCTGTTTAAGATTTTCAGAAAGTCCTGCCTTGATAAGAGCTCCACGGAAACTTTCAAACTCATCTTTG
>JBDLIV010000350.1:0-2769 GCA_039714675.1 Thermodesulfobacteriota bacterium | reverse complement strand
ATGGTGGGCCGTCAGGGGATCGAACCCGGGACCTACTGATTAAGAGTCAGTTGCTCTACCAATTGAGCTAACGGCCCATAAAAAAAGCCTTGCAAATCTAACAGTCAATCTTGAAAAAGTCAATATTTTTTTGTTTTTAAAGGGCTTGCAAAAAGCGGTTGACCCATTAATCACAGGTTTGATATATTCAACTTCAAATTTTATATGATAGAATAAATTTAAATTTTATAATTTGTTTATGTTTTGTTGTGGGTGCCAGCCATTCAAGGCTACCTGTAGCAGTGTTCATGAATTTAATGATTTTCAAGATTAGGAAACAGAATATGTCACAATCAGAAGTTTTTTTTAAAGAAGCACAAGATTTAATTCCAGGCGGTGTCAATTCACCTGTTAGAGCCTGCGGATCAGTTGGGGGACAGCCTGTATTCATGGAAAAGGGTAACCAAAGCAGGCTTTATGATGTTGATGGGAAAGAGTATATTGATTATGTTCTCTCCTGGGGACCATTAATTCTCGGACATAGACCTGCCTGTGTTATTGATGCCTTAAAAAGAGTTTTGGAAACCGGTACAAGTTTTGGTGCTCCAACTCAACTTGAGACAGATCTTGCCCGCCTTGTTATTGATATGGTGCCTTCCATAGAAAAGATCAGGATGGTAAATTCAGGTACTGAAGCAACAATGAGTGCCATCCGCCTTGCCAGGGGATATACTGACAGGGATATTATCATCAAATTTGACGGCTGTTATCATGGCCATGCTGATACACTTCTTGTTGCAGCAGGTTCCGGAGTTGCAACTCTTGGCATCCCAGGAAGTCCCGGAGTGCCGGAATCTGTAATTTCCAATACACTCTCTTTAAAGTTCAATGATATTGAAGGTTTTATAAAAATCATGGAAGAGAAGGGTGACAAGGTTGCCGGAGTTATTGTGGAGCCTGTTGCCGGGAATATGGGTATGATACCTCCACAAGAGGGTTTTCTTGAAACCTTGCGTGAATATACCTTGAAATTCGGTTCAATACTGATTTTTGATGAGGTGATGACAGGATTCAGGGTGGCTCAGGATTGTGCTCAGGGGTTATATAATATCACTCCGGATCTGACTTGTTTCGGCAAGGTAATTGGCGGCGGATTACCTGTGGGAGCCTATGGTGGCAGAGAAGATATTATGGCAAATATAGCACCTGTTGGAAAAGTATATCAGGCAGGGACTCTTTCCGGTAATCCTCTGGCAATGGCAGCAGGAGTTGCAACCTTGACTGAACTTCAAAACAAGAGTCTCTATGAAAAACTTGATAAGAAAACTGAAAAACTCATGAATGGTTTTCAACTGGCTGCCGACAATGCCGGAATCAGCTTGAAAACAAATCATGTGGGCTCAATGGCAGGATTCTTTTTTTCCAAGGAAGATATTTTTAATTTTGATGATGCTAAACTGTGTGATTTGGACAGGTTTGCAAAATTTTATACAATTATGCTTGAAAAAGGTGTCTATCTTGCTCCATCCCAATTTGAAGCCTGTTTTTTATCCCTGGCACATTCAGACAGTGATATTGAAAAGACAATTAGTGCAACACAAGAAGCCATGGAAGCTCTTTAAAATATAATGATAAAAAAAACAGAAAACAACATAGCTAAAATTCATCTGGTTGCTGCCTGCGGGACAGGCATGGGAACCCTTGCCTGTATTTTAAAAGAGATGGGATATGAAGTATCTGGTTCTGACCAGAATGTCTATCCGCCCATGAGTGATTTTTTAAAGGAAAAGGGGATTAAACTTTTTCAAGGATATAATCCCGGCAACCTGGAACATGATCCAGATCTTGTAATTATCGGCAATGCAGTAACAAAAGAGAATGTTGAAGCCAGGGCTGTATTGCAACGAGGTATCAAGTATCTCTCCATGCCCCAGGCTGTGAACAGATTTATTGCAAAAGATAAAAAGATTATCCTTATTACCGGAACCCATGGAAAGACTACCACATCTTCCATAATGGCTCATATCTTATATGCTGCAGGTATGGACCCCTCTTTTATGATTGGCGGGATTCTCAAGGATTATAATTCAAGTTTTAGAATAGGAAACGGTAAATACATGGTGATTGAAGGGGATGAATATGATACTGCTTTTTTTGATAAAGGGCCGAAATTCATGCATTATGACCCTGATATTACAATTATGACAGGAATTGAATTTGATCATGCAGACATTTTTACAGGAATTGATCATATTAAACAGATCTTTTCAGCTTTTATTGAAAAAATAGAGAAAACAAGTCATATTATAGCCTTTGATGATAATGATAACTTAAATAACGTCCTTGATTTGTCCAGCGCCGGGTTTCTGGAAAAATACGGCAGACATGCACAATGGTCTTATAAAAATTATAAACAGCAGGGTTCAAAAACCAGTTTTGATCTTATGGGGTTGAATAACACTTATCCGGTTGAAACAAGTCTCATGGGAGAACATAACCTCTGTAATTGTATTGCCTGTATTGCTGCAGCCAATAAAATAGGGATTAGTTCTGAAAAGATTTTTAATGCTTTAAAAACTTTTTCCGGTATAAAAAGGCGGCAGGAAATCCGTGGGATAAAACATGGAATCACTGTAATGGATGATTTTGCCCACCATCCCACAGCAGTCAGAGAGACAGTCAATGGTGTTAAGCCTTTTTATAAAGATGGTAGAATAATAGCTGTATTTGAACCCAGAACCAATACAAGCATGAGAAAATTTTTCCAGGACACTTATCCCGACTCTTTTT
>JBDLIV010000349.1:0-2772 GCA_039714675.1 Thermodesulfobacteriota bacterium | reverse complement strand
GCATTTTCACACTTTCAGAAAAAGAGAGATCCAGAATCTTTTTTCCCTCCCTTGAAAGATAAATATCTCCTGCTCCAGATACTTTGACAAGTTTTTCAAGGGCTGCCAGGGTATCTGATTCCAACTCTCTTACCTGAACACCTATTTTTTTCAATATGGAGAGAACAATTCCCTGATCATCATCCAGCATGGCTTTTAAAAAATGGATCGGTTCAATTGCCTGGTTACCAAATTTTTGCGCCATATCATGGGCTGATTGTAAAAGTTCCTGTGATTTTACAGTTAATTTATCAAGTTTCATGGAAATTCCTTTCATTACTTTTTATTATTTATTGGATAAAGTAATGCAAAAAACTGAGAGGTCAAGATCCTTTCCAAATATTTTACCATAAATTCATATTTGCCATTAGCAATTATACATAACCCTTTACAGGCAGATTTCCAGCTCTTAAGTGTATACCTGTTGACAAGCCCCACAACGTGGTATATATATTATAAATAAACAAACCTTAAACTTAAAGATAATAATATTATTATGGAAAGTGATCAATTTAAAGAGATAAGAGCAAAATTAGACAAGACACAAAAAGAGATAGCACAGCTTCTTGGTGTCTCTATTAAAGCAATTCACAGCTATGAACAGGGCTGGCGTAAAATTCCACACCATGTTGAGCGTCAACTGCTTTTTCTGGTTTTTAAAACTGGCCATAAAAACGGGGAATCTCCGGATAAATGCTGGGAGATTCTGGAGTGTCCAGAAAAATTACAAAGAACATGCCCTGCCTTTGAGTTTAATGCCGGCGATCTCTGCTGGTTTATTAATGGTACAAAATGCAGTGGCAAAGCCCGGGCTTCCTGGAAAGACAAAATGGAAGAGTGCCAGAAGTGTAAAGTGTTTAAAAGTTTTTTTGAACCTCAAAAAGGAGTTTAAAAAAATGGATGATTTTATTATAGACAGCGTGTGCCGCACTGAAAGAGATAATGCCTCTGACCATAGAAAAGCATTGCCACAGGTCATCAATTCTATTCTTGAATCCATGGATGACAAACAATGCTTTGCACACATCGGGGATGAACCCATACATTTTTCAACCTCCATAAAAACAATGATTGATAAATTCAGAGAAATTCTTTTCCCCGGTTATTTTTCAGGAGAAAAAATTGATGGAGCAAACCTTGTTTACAACATGGGGCAGGCTGTTTCCCAGCTTTATGATATCCTGTCAGAACAGATTATACATGTTTTGAGGCATGACTGTCTGCGGTATGGCCAGGCATGTCTGGAGTGTGAAAACACAGGTCATGAAATCGCTTTAAAAACAATTAAGGCCATTCCAAAACTTAGAATATCTCTTTCCAAAGATATCAAAAGTGCTTTAATAGGTGATCCAGCTGCAAAAAGTCATGATGAGATAATTTTTTCATATCCCGGTCTTTATGCCATCACGGTTTACAGGATTGCCCATATCCTGTTCAAGCTTGATGTCCCCCAATTGCCAAGATTAATGACAGAACATGCCCACAGTCAGACAGGAATTGATATTCATCCAGGTGCAAAAATCGGTGAACAATTTGTCATTGACCATGGCACCGGGATTGTTGTGGGTGAAACCAGTGTTATCGGTAATAATGTCAGAATATACCAGAATGTTACCATTGGTGCATTGTCACTGCCGCCGGATGCAGGTGTCAAGCTTCGCGGAGCCAAACGGCACCCCACCATTGAAGATGATGTCATCATATATTCCGGTGCCACTATCCTGGGAGGGGAAACCAATATTGGCAGCAAATCTGTAATTGGAGGAAATGTCTGGCTCACAAGCTCTGTTCCAAAGGAGACTAAAGTATTTATTGAGTCTCCGCGTCTAATATACAAATATATGGAAAACCCGGAACAATCAAACCAGGAGGGATTAAACCATGAATACCAAGTCTGACATTACAAAAGCATTCGGTAGCACCCCTTTAATCTATCTTGAAACTGCCAGCAGGAAGACAGGGGCAAAAATATATGGAAAACCAGAATTTTTCAATCCAGCCTCAAGTGTAAAAGACAGGATCGGCCTTGCCATGATTGAAGAGGCATTTAAAACAGGCAGAATAAATCAGGATTCCACCATTGTTGAACCCACAAGCGGCAATACAGGCATTGCCCTTGCTTATGCGGCAAAAGTTAAAGGGTTGAAACTTATACTCACCATGCCTGAAACCATGAGTCTTGAAAGACGACAGCTTTTAAAACATCTCGGGGCAACTCTTGTTTTAACCGAAGGGCCAAAAGGTATGAAAGGTGCAATCGCAGAGGCAAAAAAAATTATTAAAGAGACCTCCAATGCTTTTATGCCGGATCAATTTTCCAACCCTGCCAACCCTGAGATCCATAGGAAAACCACTGCACCTGAAATATGGAATGATACAGATGGTAAAATTGATATTTTTGTGGCAGGAGTAGGAACAGGTGGAACCATTACCGGTGTCAGTGAAGTATTAAAAGAGAAAAATCCAACGATTAAATCCATAGCCATAGAACCTGCTGCCTCAGCAATTCTCTCGGGCAAAGCACCTGGTCCCCATAAAATTCAAGGCATTGGAGCAGGCTTTATCCCTGAGAACCTCAATGTGGATATTCTTGATGAAGTTGTTATGGTTGAAAATGAAGAAGCAATGCAGGGGGCAAAAGACCTTGCACTTGATGAAGGCATCCTTTGCGGTATTTCATCCGGTGCAGCCTTTCACGGCACAAAAATTATTGCATCCCGTCCAGAGAACAGA
>JBDLIV010000348.1:0-2788 GCA_039714675.1 Thermodesulfobacteriota bacterium | reverse complement strand
TATAGTCGTGGAGAGTGATGAACCAAATGGTCCTTTTGGCGCCAAAGAGGTTGGAGAAGGTGCGATCATGCCCACAATCCCTGCTATCTTAAATGCTGTCTATGATGCAGCAGGAGTAAGGGTTTTTGAACTTCCTCTGACTCCTGAACGGGTTTACACTGCTATTCAGGAATATAAAGTGAGGAAGGGCGCTGCCTAAAGGCCAACGCCTTACAGTATGGTAGAGCCCGATAACCTGAAGGTCACGCGTAACAGACGATATGCACGTCAGATTCTTTTGCCCCAGATCGGCTCTGAAGGTCAGGAAATACTTGGCAAAGCCAATGTCCTGATTGCAGGAGCCGGGGGGCTTGGATCAATATCAAGTCTCTACCTTGCTGTTGCCGGTGTGGGACATATTATAATTGCAGATCATGATCATGTAGAAGAGAGTAATCTGAACAGACAACTACTGCACAGTGAAAAATCTATTGGAATAGAAAAAACCAAATCAGCTGCTATCCGACTTACAGAACTTAACTCCTCAATTAAAATTACTCCTGTTAAAACCAGACTTACCCGGCAGAGCATTGACTCAATTGCAAAAAAAGTTGATATAATTGTTGATGCTACTGATAATTACAGCACAAGACAAATTTTAAACCAGGCAAGTCTTAAATATAACATACCCTTTGTTTTTGCTGGAGTTCAAGGCTTTGACGGAATGGTGTCATGTTTTGTGCCAGGCAGAACACCATGTTTTGAATGTGTGATTCCCTGCCCGAAAAGAGAGGATAACAGCCCTGGAATCATTGGAGCTGCTGCTGGAATAGCAGCATCAATACAGGCAATGGAGACCATTAAACTGATATTGAATATTGGCACATCAGAAGATAGACTTGAGAACAGACTGCTTAGAATTTCAGGCCTTGATATGAAAATAAAATCCATATCACTTGAACCTGATCCAGAGTGTACAGCCTGCTCAGATATTAACCATTAATATCTGCTGTCAGGTGTTTAAGAAAAAATGAAATTTCACACTATCTTCCAGCGGAAGAGTGCTTACCTTTAAGTGATCGCAAGGTAATCACCCTGGAAAGGGTAATGAGTGAGGAGAAAAAATATGGAAATTGAATTAAATGGGTTAAAGGAGACCATTCCTGAAAATATAAGTATTGATGCCCTTATTGATCTGTTCAAAGAGGGAGATCCTGATCTGATTGTTGAAGTAAACTGCAGATATATTTTCCCAAAAAATTACAAAGCAACAACTGTAATGGAAAACGATACAATAGAATTTATCAACCCCAACCTTGGCGGATGATTTTAATGGAAAAATAGATATGAAATACTATGAAAAAGCAAAATTAAAGGCTGTACCGGTTCAAGAAGCTGTTGGAAAAATCCTGCTCCATGATATTACTCAAATTATTCCTGATCTTTTCAAAGGCCCTTCCTTTAAAAAAGGGCATCTTATTACAGAGTCTGATGTGGAAGAGTTGCTCAACCTTGGGAAAGAACATATTTATGTTGCATGCCTTAATGGTGAGATCCATGAAAATGATGCTGCCATCAGGATTGCAAATGCTGCCCTTGGAAATAATATTACCTTGAGCGAACCCAATGAAGGCAAGGTTGGATTCACATCAAAAATCCAGGGTCTTCTCAAAATAAATGTTAAAGGTCTAACCCAGCTTAATTCTGTCCAAGATGTTATCTTTTCCAGCCTTCACACCAATCAGATGGTTAACAAGGGAAAAGAACTTGCAGGCACCAGAGTTATACCTCTGTCCATTGATGAAAATCTAATCATTGAGGCAGAAAAAGTATGTAAAAAATACTTTCCTATAATTGATATCAAGCCTTTCATTAAAACAGATGTTGGAATGGTTGTCACAGGTTCAGAGGTTTTCAAAGGAAGAATCAAGGATGGATTCGGGCCGGTGGTTCAAAAGAAATTTGAAAAGCTGGGCAGCCGTATCATGGAGAAAAAAATAGTATCTGACGATCTTGATATGACTGTATCTGCCATAAAAGGGCTTATTGAAGACGGAGCTGGTATGATAGCTGTTACAGGTGGCATGTCAGTAGATCCCGATGACCTGACTCCAGCTTCCATAAGGGCTGCAGGTGGTGAAATTGTATCCTATGGGGCTCCGGTTCTGCCGGGTGCCATGTTCATGCTTGCTTTTATCAATGATATACCTGTAATTGGCCTGCCAGGATGTGTCATGTATCATCGTGCCTCTATTTTTGATCTTGTTGTACCAAGAATCCTTGCAGGAGAGAGAGTTACAAAATCAGATATTGTACAGATGGGACATGGTGGATTCTGCTCTTCATGTAAAAATTGCACATACCCCTCCTGCAGCTTTGGCAAATAGATTATAATATGGAATTTATAAACCAGAACATAGTTGACTGCATGGCAGAGGGTAATGCCTTTGCTGTGGCTACAATAATAACCAATAAGGGCTCTACTCCAAGAACTGCAGGAAGCAAGATGGTTGTGTTAAAAGACAAAACCATCCATGGCACAATAGGAGGAGGCCTTGTGGAGGCAATGGTCATTGATGCCTGCCTGGACCTCATGGAGAAAAACAGATGTTCAATCAGAGAATTCTCCCTGGATAATGAACTTAAAGACGGGCTGGATATGGTATGCGGCGGAGCTCTTGCTGTTTTGATTGAGACTTTTGTACCTGGCAATGACCTGATAAATCTGTTCCAGGCCCTTGTTGATCTTGAGAAAAAAGGGAAAAAAGGTTTTCTTGTTTCAAAGATTGAAGGGTTCAGTAAATCTGAT